>NZ_LZJB01000302.1:0-63188 GCF_001666895.1 Mycobacterium sp. E3298 | reverse complement strand
CCCGGCCCGAGGCGTCGGTGCACCAAGCCGCCGCCCACCTGCGTCGCCGCGGCGCGCGCCGGCTCGTGATCGCGCCCTGGTTCCTGGCGCCGGGGCTGCTCACCGACGGCGTCTCAACCTTCGCGCGGGACAACGGTATTCCGATGGCCGCGCCCCTGGGCGCGCACCGCCTGGTCGCCGAGACGGTGCTCGACCGCTACGACGAGGCGCTGGCAGCCGACGCCGCCGCATGAACGTCGACTTGTTGCGGGGATACGCCGCGAATTCCCACGACAACTCGACGTTGGCGGCAAACCCTAGGCCCTAACCCGGCTGACGATGTGGCTCAACATGTCTCGCACCGCCCCCGCCGGTGGCGTGCGCCCGCCCACCCAGATGGCGCGAAACTTCCGCCGCAGGTCCAACTTCGGGATCGTGACCGCGCTCAGCCGCCCGACGGCCAGGTCGTCGGCCACCGCAAGCCGGCTCATCGCCGCCGGTCCCGCCCCGGCGAGCACGGCCGCGCGCATCGCGGCGGCCGACGTCAGCTCCAGCACCGGTGGAGCCTGTTCCATGTCCTCGCCCAGCACCCGACGCAAGGCCACCGTCAGCGAATCCCGGATGCCCGAATGCGGTTCGCGCGCGACGAGCGGGGTCTCCGCGAGTTCGCGGGCGGACACCGCCCGCCGCGTCCACTTGTGGCCCGGCGGCACCACGATCACCAACTCGTCCTGGCCCACCACGCAGGTACCCAGACCCGTTGGCGTGCCGGGATTTTCGACGAATCCGAGATCGACGCTGCCGTCGCGGACCGCGGCGATGGCGTGCTCGCTGTTGGTGGCCGTCAGAATCACCTGGGGCGCGGAGCCGCCGCGCCGCGTCGCCTCGGTCTGCAGCGACAGCAGCCAGTGCGGCATCAGCTGTTCGGAGATCGTCTGACTGGCCGCCACCCGGACCCGCTCGCGGCCCTCCTTGCGCAGCGAGCCCATGCCCGCGTCGATCTCGGTGGCGACCTCGAGCAACCGTCTCGCCCAGTCGGCGACGATCAGGCCCGCGGGCGTCAGCTGCGAACCGCGGGTGGTGCGCACCGCCAGCGTGACCCCGATCTGGGCCTCCATCGACGCGAGCCGCCGCGAAATGGCCTGCTGCGTCAGCCCGAGTTCGCGCGCGGCGCGGCCCAGGCTGCCGGTTTCGGCGATCGCCAGAAACACCTCGAACGAGGCGAGCTCGGGCATCCGGGGGCTGAGCGGCATGGCATCACATCACAATCAATTCGTGTGACACAACGATAGCTTGTGACTCCACAACGCCGCGTGGCCTACTCTCGCCCGGTCGGGACGAGAACGATGGAACGGATGACCCTGGCCGGTAGCGCGTCGGCCGCGCTAAATTAGCCAGCCAGACAAGGAAGGACAACGCTTGTGGCCTATGTGATCGCCGAACCGTGCGTCGACATCAAGGACAAGGCGTGCATCGAGGAATGTCCCGTCGACTGCATCTACGAGGGCGCGCGGATGCTCTACATCCACCCCGACGAGTGTGTGGACTGCGGCGCGTGCGAGCCGGTGTGCCCGGTTGAGTCGATCTACTACGAGGACGACGTGCCCGCCGAATACGGCGAGTACACCCAGATCAACGCGGACTTCTTCACCGAGCTCGGCTCCCCCGGCGGCGCGGCCAAGGTGGGGCTGACCGAGAACGACCCCGCCGCGGTCAAGAACCTCGAGAGCCGGGCCGAAGCCACCTAGGCCGCCTCACCCGAGCAACGACGCGAGTTCGGTACGCGGCACCGAGAGCCGTTGGGGTCCGTCGACCTGCGCGAGCACCTGCCCCTGGCTGAAGAAGAAGATCACGGCGTCGTCGGTGAGCGCGAAGTTCTGGTACGCGTCCACCCCGGGGTCGCCGAACGGAAGCGGGCCGAGCTCGCGCCGGACGATCGGGTTTAGCACGGCCAACGGGTTGGCGCCCGGCTTGAACAGCGTGTCGAAGGTGATGGGCGCGCGCTTGCCGAGGTCGTAGGTGAAGGCCTTGTACGACGTCACCGGGTGGGCGCCGAGGTCCTGGTTCATGTCCAGCACCACGGTCTGGGTGCCGGAAGTAAGCGCACCGGACCGGAAGGCGGTCCCGGTGATGGTCAGCAGGTAGGGCGGCCGGTCGCCGGGCGGATGCGCCTTGGCGTCGTCGGCCCATTCGTCTCGCGTGTGGGTCACGTAGTCGGCGAGGGGCGCCTGGTCGGGATAGCCGACGGGAAAGCTCAAGTCGAGCGTGTAGGTGGTCGTCACGATGTGGCCCCGGCAGATCTGCGCCGTGTCGACGGTTCCGCCGACGTCGGCGCAGGCGGATTGGGCGCTGGCCGTCCCGGCGGACGAGAGGGCGGTCACGGCGCAGGCGGCCGCCGCCAGCGACGCCTTCAGGGTCATGGTCATCGCCGGGTCCGTTCCGTCCGTCGCCGCTCGACGCAGCGGTCTTGTGCGGTAAGTAGGCACCGTACGCGTGCCTACCGATCCCAAAACCCCACCTCGTAAGGTGAGCCCATGCGGACAGCTCGAATCATGCATGTCATCCGGCAGATCGGCTCGTTGATCGTCACGGCGGTGACCGCGGTGTCCACGCTCAACGCCTACCGGCCGTTGGCGCGCAGCGGATACGCCTCGCTCTTCTCGTTCATGTTCGGCGTGGTCGTCACCGAGTTGCCGCTGCAAACGCTCGTCAGTCAGCTCGGGGGCTTGGCGTTGACGGCCCGACGCCTCACCCGGCCGGTGCGATTCGCGGCGTGGACGGTGGCGGGCGTGTCCGCGCTCGGCCTGCTGAACTTCAGCCGCGCCGGGCACAAGGCCAACATTCCGCTGACCGAGGCGCTGGACGAGGGCCTTGGCGCGTCTCGTCTCACCGAATCGGGTGATCTGTGGCGCCGGCCGGCCGGCGGTGGCACCGCCAAGACGCCGGGCCTGCTGCGGATGATGCGCATCTATCGCGACTACGCCCACGACTCCAACATCAGCTACGGCGAATACGGCAGCGCCAACTACCTGGACATCTGGCGCCGTCCCGATCTGGACCCCACCGGCAAGGGCCCGGTGCTGTTCCAGATCCCGGGCGGCGCCTGGACGACGGGAAACAAACGCGGACAAGCTCATCCGTTGATGAGCCACCTCGCGGAGTTGGGCTGGATCTGTGTGTCGATCAACTACCGGCACAGCCCGCGCAACACCTGGCCCGCCCACATCGTCGACGTCAAACGCGCCCTGGCGTGGGTCAAGGCGCACATCGCCGAGTACGGCGGCGATCCCGAATTCATCGCCATCACCGGCGGTTCGGCCGGCGGCCACCTCTCGTCGCTGGCCGCCCTCACGCCCAACTTCGCCGAATTTCAGCCCGGCTTCGAGGACGCCGACACCCGGGTCCAGGCGGCCGTGCCGTTCTACGGCGTCTACGATTTCACCCGGTTCAACGACGCGATGCATCCGATGATGCCGGCGCTGTTGGTCAAATCCGTTGTCAAGCAACGGCCGTCGACCAACATGCAGCCGTTCGTCACCGCTTCACCGGTCAACCACGTTTCCGCCGACGCTCCCCCGTTCTTCGTCCTGCACGGCCGCAACGACTCGCTGGTGCCCGTCGAGCAGGCGCGTGCGTTCGTCGAACGACTGCGCAAGGTGAGCACCCAGCCCGTGGTGTACGCCGAATTGCCGTTCACCCAGCACGCTTTCGACATCTTCGGTTCGGCACGCGCGGCGCACACCGCGGTCGCCGTCGAGCAATTTCTCGCCGAGGTGTACGCGACGCGCCGCCAGGCCAATGTGGCCTAGCCGCCGAGCATTTGGGCCACGACGCCGGCGATGACGTCCTCCGGCTGCTGCGCGATGCCGACGCTGACCAGCTCGCCACCGATCGCCAGCGACGCGACGCCGTGCACCAGCGACCACAGTGGCGCGGCGAGTTCGCGCGGGTCCTGACCGCCGACGACACCCGCATGCTGGCACGCCGCGATCGCGTCGAGTAGGTCCGCGAACGCCTGCTCGCCGGCGATGGCGAGGTCGGGGTGGTCGGCCTTCGACAGCTCGGCGCCGAACATCACCCGGTAGTGGTCCGGGTGCGCGACGGCCCAGCGCACGTAGGCACGGCCGAGCTCGATCACCCGATCCTTGGGCTCGTCGGTGGACGCGGCCGCGGCCAGTTCGGCGTGCAGGTCGCGAAAGCCCTGCTCGGCCACCGTCGCCAACAGCGCGGCCTTGTCCGCGAAGTGCCGGTACGGCGCGGCGGCGCTGACGCCGGCGCGCCGCGCCGCTTCGGTCAGCGTGAAACCCTTCGGCCCCTTCTCCGCGACCAGCGACAGCGCGGCGCTGGTCAGCGCCCGTTTCAGGTCGCCGTGGTGGTAGCTGTCCCTGCGCTTCGAACCGGTCGGCGATTTTCGCTCACGTGCCATGTTGACGAGATTAACATTAGGGACTATGTTAAGGCCATTCACATCCGAAGGAAGGGGACGAAATGAACCAGCAACTCATGGCCCCCCGCGCCGGCGACCACGACCGGGAGAGGGCGGCCGCGCGCCTGGGCCAGGCGCTCGCGCAGGGCTACCTCGATCTGGGCGAGTACGAGCAGCGGGTGCAGGCCGTGTTCGGCACGCACACCACCGGCGAGCTCCGGGAGCTCCTCGCCGACCTGCCGCTCGAGCGGATCCGGCGCGCCGACCCACGCCGCCGCGCCGCCCGCGTCGAGGCGGCGCGCCGCAGCGTGCGCATTCACCTCGCCGGCTACCTCCTGATGACCGTCGTCGTGCTCACCGTGTGGGCGGCCGTCGCCGCGACCACGGACGCCACGTACTTCTGGCCGATCTGGCCCATCCTGGGCGCCGGCATCGGACTCGTCAGCCACGCGCTGGGCATCCGCCCCGCCGTGAAAACCGTTGCGAAGTAAGGGGTTGCCATGTCCCTGGCAGTCATCACCGGCGCCAGCTCCGGGTTGGGCGCAATTTTCGCCGACCAGCTGGCGCAGCGCGGCATGTCTTTGGTGCTCGCCGGGCGCGACGAAGCCCGGCTGAACGCGGTGGCGCAGCGCGTCGGGCAGCACGTCGAGCTGGTCGTCGGCGACCTCAGCACCCCGGCCGGCGTCGACGCCCTGGTGGCCCGGCTAGCGGGGCGAGAGATCGACGTGTTGGTCAACAACGCGGGCTTCGGCACGTACGGCCCGTTCGCGGAGGTCGACGACGGGCGCGAGCATGAGCTGGTGGCGGTCAACGTCGACGCGTTGGTGCGGCTGACCCACGCGGTGCTGCCCGGCATGCTGGCCCGCCGCCGGGGCGGGATCCTGAATGTGGCGTCCACCATCGCCTTTCAGCCCGGGCCGTATCAGGCCACGTACGGCGCGTCGAAGGCGTTCGTCTTGTCGCTGAGCCAGGCGCTGTGGGCGGAGACCCGTGGATCGGGCGTCACGGTCACCGCGCTGTGCCCCGGACCGACCCGCACCGGCTTCGTCGACGCGCTGGGCTCGGACGTCTCGCACACCGCGATCTATCGCCGGCTCGCGGCGCCCGAACCGGTCGTGGCAGCCGGGCTGCGCGCGCTGGACCGGGGCCGCGCCGTCGTCGTGCCCGGGTGGCGCTATCGGGCGATGACCACCGGATCGCGGTTGATGCCCGGCTGGGTGTCGGCGCTCGTCAGCGGGCGCATGCTGCGGCCCGCCGCGGCGTAGCGAAAACCGTTGAGCCGCTATACCTTGGGGCGCACGCCGACCGCCCGGTACACGAACACCGGCTGCACCGGGAAGCGCAGCGTCGTGGTCGGCAGCTTTTCCAGCACCTCGTCCGGGATCGACTTGCGGTAGTTGAGCTTCATCGACCCGCTGAAGGCGGGATCGACGCCGTGCAAGTCGATTTCGAGCTTCATGCCCTTGCCGGTGATCGTCGCCCTGGCCGGCCCCTTGCTGGTGTCCCACGGGCAATCGATCGACCGCAGGTTGGCGTCCCCGCGGGTGGGAAGCGTGGCAAGGATCCGCGCGGTGGTGAACGCGAACGCGCCCGTGTAGCGGGACACTCCCGAGGCCGAATAGACGCCCGGCACGTGGCCGCCGAAGTGCCGGTTCACCCCGACTTTGCCCGCGCTGAAGATCATCCCCTCGGCTTCGAGTTCATCGCGCAGCGGTGCGGGCAGTTTGCCGATCTCGGACAAGTTGCGAAGAAAGCCGAACACGTCCAAGACCGTAGCCCGAGCGCGGCGCGCTCGCATTGGTTTGCCAGAGCGTTTACTGCACCGTGACGTTGGCCGTGTAGGTGCACGACGGTTGCGTGTCCTTGCCGACGAAGCTGGTGTAGGCGGTGCCGATCGTGGTGGTCCCCGGCTTCAACGCCGTGAATTTCCACACCTCGGTGCCGGGGGCTCCGAGCGCGTCGGAGCTCGGCGGCACGAACTGGTGGCTCTCCTGCTTGAGGACGCCCGGGTCGCCGATCTTCATCTCCGGCGCCCACCGGTACGGGGTGGTGTAGTTCGAGCCCAGCTTCACGACCAGCGTGTTGCCGACGGTCAGGGTGATGCTCTGCGTGACGACGCTCTGCGTGAGCACCTCGTTCATGGGCACCTCGAGCGTCTTGGTCGACGGCGGGTTCCTGGACGCGAAGTGGCAGCCCACCAGCATCGGCGAAACGAGCATCGCGACGGTCACCAAGAGCTTGATCTTCCCGACAGTCATCGAGCCCATTATGTCCTGGAGCCCCGTCGCCGCGCCGCCGCCCACCAGACCATCCCACGCTCGGCGTTTCGATCGCGCGTTTGCTGTGGGTCCGGTAGCTTCTGGACATGTTTGGCATCATCCGGCCCTGCCGTCACCGGCTCGGCGGCGAGCTGGCGGCCGCCTGGACAGCCCAATTGTGCGGATTGTGTCTGGCGCTGCGCGACGATTACGGCCAGGCCGCCCGCATCGCCACCAACTACGACGGGCTGGTGGTCTCATTGCTGGTCGAGGCGCAGTCCCCGGGGCAGCCGGCCCGCCGCACCGCCGGGCCGTGCCCGCTGCGCGGCATGCGGCGCGCGGACGTGGCCACCGGCGACTGCGTGCGACTGGCCGCCGTGGTGTCGCTGGCGCTGGCGGCGGCCCGGGTCCGTGACCACGTCGACGACCGCGACGGCATGGTCGGCGTGGCCGGGTTGCGGCCTGCGGCGCGCCGCATCGCCGAGCGCTGGGTGCGCCAGGGCACCGACACCGGTCACACCCTGGGCTTCGACACCGGCGTGCTGGTCGCCGCGATGGACCGCCAGGCGGCGCTCGAAGCCCAGGCCCGTCCGGGCAGCTCGCTGCTGATGGTGACCGAGCCCACCGAGACCGCCGTCGCCGAGGCGTTCGCGCATACCGCCGTGCTGGCCGGCCGCCCGCACAACGCGGCGCCGTTGCGCGAGGTTGGGCGGCTGTTCGGCCGGGTGGCGCACCTGTTGGACGCGATCGAGGATTACCGCGACGACGTGGCGCGCGGGAAGTGGAACCCGTTGGCGGCGACCGCAACTCCCGCGGCGGCGGCGCGCGCCCTGTGCGACGACGCGGTGCTGGGCATCGAGCTGGCGCTGGCCGACGTGTCGTTCACCGACGGGCGGCTGGTCGATCGGCTGTTGACCAACGAGGTCCGCCGCGCGATCAAGCGCACCTTCGCCCAGGCCGGTTTCACGGCCAAGAGCGGAACGCCGCGCGGCCAGCAGGAGCCCATCAACTTCGGCGACCAGCCGATCGAGCCCGGCGCCGAGGAGGGAACGCCGAACCCCGGGCGCAAGTCGCGGCGCGGCGACGGAACCGGCTGCTGGTGCTGCTGCGAGGGCTGCGATTGCTGCTGCGACTGCGACGACTGCTGCTGCGACTGCACCTGAGCCCGCAACCAGTAAGTGCTTCTCGAATTTGATATCGCCGGCGCTATCACTTTCGAGAGTCACCAGATGCCCGCCACAGGGTGCGCGTGTGACCGGTGAGACCGCCCACCCAGCGAGCTGACCGCGGCGCCGGCCAAACCCCAAGCCGCGCAATCCGATCATGTCCGGCAGGATGGGTTGGTGTTTGGCCTCGTCCTGATCGTTGCTCTCGTCTCCACCGTCATCGTCGGGACGGTCCTGGGCCGGCGCTACCGCGTTGGCCCCCCGGTGCTGCTCATCGTGCTCGGCACGTTGCTGGGTCTGATCCCCAGCTTCGCGCACGTGCACGTCAACGGCGAGATCGTGCTGTTGCTGTTCCTGCCGGCGATCCTGTACTGGGAGGGCCTGAACACCAGCTTCCGCGAGATCCGCGCGAACGCGCGCATCATCGTGTTCCTCAGTGTCGGCCTGGTGATCGCGACGGCCGTCGCGGTGTCGTGGACGGCGCGGGCGCTCGGCATGGATTCCCACGCGGCCGCCGTCCTGGGCGCCGTGCTCTCCCCCACCGACGCCGCCGCGGTGGCGGGCCTCGCGAAGAAGTTGCCCCGCCGCTCGGTGACCGTGCTCAAGGCCGAGAGCCTCATCAACGACGGCACCGCCCTGGTCCTGTTCGCCGTCACGGTCCACGTCGCGATCGGGGGTGCGGCGATCACCCCGATCGACCTGGTGGGCCGATTCGTCGGCTCCTATCTGGGCGGTATCGCCGCCGGGCTGTTGGTCGGCGGGGCGGTGACGTTGCTGCGCAAGCGGATCGACGCGCCGCAGGAGGAGGGGGCGCTGAGCCTGCTGACGCCGTTCGCGGCGTTCCTGCTGGCGCAGAGCATGGACTGCAGCGGCGTGGTCGCCGTCATGGTCTCCGCCCTGGTGCTCGCCTACGCCGGACCGGTGGTGATCCGGGCGCGGTCGCGCTTGCAGGCGTATGCCTTCTGGGACAGCGCGACGTTCCTGCTCAACGGCTCGTTGTGGGTGTTCGTGGGCGTCCAGATACCGAACGCGCTGCGCGGCATCGTCGGCGTGGACGGCGGGGTGCGCCACGCCCTGTTCATCGCGCTCGCGGTCACCGCCGTGGTGATCCTGTCGCGAATCTTCTGGGGCGAGATCACCGTCGCGCTGATCCGACTGATCGACCGTCGCGAGGCGCAGCGCGAGCGCCGGGTCAGCTGGCGGCAGCGCTTCGTCACGGCCTGGGCCGGGTTCCGCGGCGCCGTGTCGCTGGCGGCGGCGCTGGCCGTGCCGACGACCACCCTCAGCGGCGCGCCCTTCCCCGACCGCAGCCTGCTCATCTTCATCGTGGTCGTCGTGATCCTGACCACCGTCCTGGTTCAAGGGACCACGCTGCCCGCCGTGGTCCGCTGGGCGAAGATGCCCGACGACGTCGCGTACGTCGAAGAATTGGAGCTGGCGCGAACCCGGGGCGTCCAGGCGGCGCTCACCGCGTTGCCCACCGTCGCCGACGAGGTCGGCATCAGCGACGACCTGCGTCGTCGGCTGCAGAAGGAATACGAGGAAAGGGCCGCGCTCGCCCTGGCCACCGAAGGCGGCTCGACGAACAACCGCCTGGTCAAGAAGAAGGAGCTGGTCCGGCGGGTGCGGCTCGGCGTGCTCGAACGGAAGCGGCGCGAGATCACCGCGCTGCGCAACCAGAACCTCATCGACGACATCGTGCTGCGCGAACTGCAGAACGAGATGGACCTCGAGGAAGTGCAACTGCTCGACGAGGCGGACGAGGCTTAAGCCCGTCGGTCGTCGACCGTACAGTCGGCCCCATGTTGCACACGGTGGCGATCCGCGGCTACCGCTCGCTGCGCGAGGTGATCCTGCCGCTGGGGCGGCTGTCGGTGGTCACCGGCGCCAACGGCGCAGGCAAGTCGTCGTTGTACCGCGCGCTGCGGCTGCTGGCCGACTGCGGCCGCGGGGAGGTGATCGCCTCGCTCGCCCGCGAGGGCGGGCTGCAGTCCGCGCTGTGGGCCGGACCCGAGGAGCTCAAGGGCGCCCGCCGGACGGGCAAGGCCCAGGGCACCGTCCGCACCCGGCCCGTATCCCTCGAATTAGGCTTCGCCTCAGACGATTTCGGCTATCTGGTGGACCTCGGCATCCCGCAGATGGCGGGAATCAAGTCGGCGTTCGGCCGCGATCCCGAGATCAAGCGGGAAGCGTTGTTCGCCGGACCGGTGCTGCGCGCCAGTGCGACGCTGGTACGCCGCACCCGCGACTTCGCCGAGATGAGCGCGGAGTCCGGCCGCGGATTCGACGAGCTGTCCCGCTCGTTGCCGTCGTACCGCAGCGTGCTGGCCGAATATGCCCACCCGCACGCGCTTCCCGAACTCGCGGCCGTGCGCGAACGGCTGCGCGGCTGGCGGTTCTACGACGGCTTCCGCGTCGACGCCGGGGCGCCGGCGCGACACCCGCAGGTCGGCACGCGCACCCCGGTGCTCTCCGATGACGGCAGCGATCTGGCCGCCGCGATCCAGACGATCATCGAGACGGGCTTCGACGACCTGAGCCGCGCCGTCGCCGACGCGTTCGACGGGGCCACGGTGTCGGTCGCCGTTCACGACGGGCTGTTCGACCTGCAGCTGCGGCAGCGCGGCATGCTGCGCCCGCTGCGTTCGGCCGAATTATCCGACGGCACACTGCGATTCCTGCTCTGGGCCGCCGCGCTGTCCAGCCCGCATGCGCCGTCGCTGATGGTGCTCAACGAACCGGAGACCTCGCTGCATCCCGACCTGGTGCGTCCGCTCGCGGGGCTGATCCGCACCGCCGCCACGCGCACGCAGGTCCTGGTGGTCACCCATTCCCGCGCGCTGCTCGAATTCCTGGACACCGTCCCGGTGGCCGACGCCGACGGGGACGACCGAGCCGTCGAGATCGAGCTGTACAAGGAGTGGGGCGAGACGCGGGTCGCCGGCCAGGGCCTGCTGACCACGCCGCCGTGGGACTGGGGCAAGCGCTAACGGCCGAAACGCCCCCGCCCCCGATCGAGTGTGCTCCTATGGCGGCGTCGCACGGCGTGTCGCCGCCCTGGGCGCACCCTCAATGTGCTGAGCGCACACTCGAATCCGTGGCGGGCTGAAAATGGGTGATCGCGGGTGCGACCCACTGGCGCAGGTAGTTGCGCAACTCGTCACCGGACCGCGGCGGTCGTCCGGGATCGACGATGAACGATTGCAGAACCCGAAGCATGAATTCGACCAGGCCGTCGCGCCTGTCCTCGGTGATGCCGACGCTGTTCCAGTCCACGTTGAAGCGGTCGATGATCGAGCGCCCCAGCGAGAGCGCGACATCGGAGGTCACGCTCGCCGAGTAAGACGCCGCCTTCTCGGAGGTCAACAGCAGCCCCAGGTATTGGTCCTGGGGAAGCAATTCCAACGTGTGAGCGATACCCTCGACCACCGCCTCGGCGGGGTCGTGAATGGCTTCCAGGTGGGCCGCCAGCCGGTCCAGGGACGGACCCGCTTCCGACAACGCCGTCGCCACCAGCAACGCATCGGTGCTCGGGAAATAGCGGTACACGGTTTGGCGGGTGACCCCGAGATCGCGCGCGACATCGCTGATTTTGATGTCCGCGCCCGACTGCTGTATCGCGCGGCTCGCCGCGGCGATGATTCGCGCAATGGCTTCCTCGTCGCTCGACGGCAATGCGCCGGCCCAGCCGTGTCTGCGCATCTACGGTGCCCTCACGCTCAATATGGTCGCACGAGAACTCAGCCCAGCGCGACGCCAATCTCCTGCGCGAACACCTTGATCATGTGTTGCACGCCGATCTCGTTGCGGCCGATGATCATATGGTCGTGTTGGCCCTGGCGCACGCCCTCGCCGCACTGCGGCAGCATCGCGAAGTCCTCGTCGCGCACCGCCGCGTGCACCGCGTCGTAGATCATGTCGTAGCCGCTGCGCTGGTCGTCGCTCGTGGCCGGGATGCGCGCCAGCCAGCTGTGTCGAACGGTGCAGCGGGTCGGGGCCCCGGCCGGCAGAATGTCGATGACCTCCACACCGACGTTGCTGTTGGCCAGGATCAGGTTTGGGTAGATCCAATAGATCAGTCCCATGTTGTCCCGCACGTCCCACGAACCGTTCGGATCGGCATCGAGGTTGACGATCCAGTTGAACGGAAACCCGAGCCGGTGGTGCTTGCCGTACTCGTCGTAGATCGCGACGTTGGGCAGCGCGTTTTGCCCAATCAGGCTCTCGCCGTGGACAAACGGAAAGTGGTAGCCCTCCGCGAACGCCTCCAACGCCCCCTTCCAGGACACCTCGGAGGTGAATTCGCGATGCGCGTGATACCCGAATGATCCGTAGTCGAGTTCGGCCAGCTGTGAAGCCACCGGTCCCAGATGCGCGTCGACGTCGATGGACGCGTCGGCGCTGAGCACCGCCCAGATGAAGCCGTAGGCCTCCTGGCTCGGCAACTCCACCAGGCCATAATCGCCGGTGTCCATGCCGGTGAAGCCGGATTTGCCTGGGATGCTGAACAATTCGCCCGTGTTCTGGTAGGTCCACGCGTGATAGGGGCAGGTGAAACGAGAGGCGTTGCCCGCGCCGCAGGCCGGCATCGCGCCGCGGTGGCGGCAATAGTTGAGGAACACGCGGCTGACCCCGGCGCGGTCGCGGGTCACCAATAACGAAGTGCCCAGCACCGAGCGGACTTCGAAGTCGTTGGGGCCGGGGATCTGCACGCTGGGCAAGATCGCCAGCGGGGTCCGCCGCAGGATCTGCGACTCCTCGAAGTCGGTGACTTTGCCGTCGCGGTAGTAATGCAGCGGCACCCGCAGCACTTCCGCGGCCAGGTCGGTCGTCTTGGTCAGCACCAGCCGCAAGGCGCGCCGTGTCAGGTCTTCGCTGAGCTCCGCCGGGCGCACGCTCTCGATCGTCACAACTGGGGACCATACACCAGAGCGATCATGGATGGTCAACCCACGCGTAGAGGTCGCAACGCACCGCGACCCGTGCTTGGCTGGATGGATGGCCCCCACGAATCGCGGTGATGCCGTGCGCAGCGCGCAGCGGGTCGTCGACGTCCTGTCGGCCCAGGGCGTGCAGTTCGTCTTCGGTGTGCCGGGCGCGAAGATCGACGCCGTCTACGACGCGCTGCTCGACTCCGGCCCTCGGCTGGTGGTGTGCCGCCACGAACAGAACGCCGCCTTCATGGCCGGGGCCATCGGTCGCCTCACCGGCATCCCGGGCGTGGTGCTGGTGACGTCCGGCCCCGGCACCACCAACCTGGCCACGGGGCTGTTGACCGCCAACACCGAACAGGACCCGGTGGTGGCGCTGTGCGGCGCGGTGCGCCGCGTGGATCGCCTCAAGCGCACGCATCAGTCCATGGACGCGGCCGCCATGCTCAGGACGGTCACCAAGTTCACCGGCGAGGTCAACGACCCCGACAACGCCGCCGAGGCCACCATCGGCGCGTTTCGCGCCGCGCTCGGCGAACCGCGCGGCGCGGCCGCGGTCGTTCTCCCGGCCGATGTGTTGGCCGCTCCGACGACGGCGAGCATCCCGGGCCGGCAGCCGATTCCCCAATTGGCCGCCGCCCCCGCCGCGTCCATCGCCGAGGCGAGCGAGCTGATCCGCGCCGCGCGCCGACCCGCTTTGCTGGTCGGCATGCGCGGCGCCGACCCCGACACCTGCCTGGCGCTGCGCGCCCTGATCGCCACGACCGGGCTGCCGGTTGTCGAGACCTTCCAGGCCGCGGGCGTGATCTCCCGCGCGTTGGAGGACAACTTCTTGGGCCGGGTGGGCCTGTTCCGCAACCAGCCCGGCGACGTCGTCCTGGCCCACGCCGACGTCCTGGTCACGGTCGGATACGACTCGGTCGAATACGACCCGGTGCTGTGGAACGACGACGCCGCGCGCACCGTCGTGCACATCGACTCGGTCCCCGCCGACATCGACAACCACTACCAGCCGACCACGGAGCTGCTCGGCAATATCGCGGCGACGCTCACCTCGCTGACCGACAAGCTGGCCGGCCTGACCCTGACAGACACCTATCAGCACGAGATCGCCACGCAGCGAAAGGCGTTGAGCGACATCGACACCACGGCAGGCCGCACCGAGCCCGAGGGCCCCGGCCTCAACCCCGTCGCCGTCGTGCTGCGGCTGCGGGAGGAACTCGACGACACCGCCACCGTCACCTGCGACGTCGGCTCCGTCTACATCTACCTGGCCCGCCATTTTCGCGTGTACGAGCCGCGGCGTCTGCTCTTCTCCAACGGTCAACAGACCCTCGGCGTCGCGCTGCCATGGGCCATGGCCGCCTGCCTGGTGCGGCCCGGAACTCCGGTCGTGTCCGTCTCCGGCGACGGCGGATTCCTGTTCTCCGCGCAGGAACTCGCGACCGCGGCCCATCTCGGGCTCACCTTCACCCACATCGTGTTCCGGGACAACGCCTATGACATGGTCGGCTTCCAGGAAGTCTTGAAGTACGGCCGCAAATCCGGTGTGCAACTGGGTGATTACGACCTCTTCTCCTACGCGGCGGCCTTCGGCGCCCGCGGCCACCGGGTTACCACGCTGGACGAATTCACCGCGACCCTGCGCCAGGCGCTCGCCGAGGACGGCCCCTCCCTGATCGACGTTCCCGTCGACTACAGCCACAACACCGATCTCGCCGCCCAGCTGCACGACGACCCCTTCGAATAAGGATCATGGACACACATTCGGGTGCCTACGAGCGTTTCCGCCACTGGGCGACAACGCTTCTCACACACCAACGCGTCGACGACGCCGAGGTCTATCAGTTCTCGACGATCGGCGCCCTGCTGGAGGGTGTCTACGACGGCGACGTCACCGTCGCCGAGATCCTGCGCCACGGCGACTTCGGGCTGGGCACCTTCAATCATCTCGACGGCGAAATGGTCATCCTCGACGGCGTCTGCTACCGATTGCGCGCCGACGGAACCGCCGGCCGGGCCGCGCCGACCGATCGCAGCCCGTTCGCGGCGATCACCCGGTTTCACACCGATTTCGAGATCCCGATCCGGACCCGCACCGGGCGCACGGAGGTGATCGCCGCCATCGACCGCCGGATCGCCAGCGCCAACCTGATCTACGCCGTCCGGATCACCGGGCAGTTCGCCGAGCTGCACACCCGCACGGTGATGGCGCAGCAGCCGCCCTACCCGCCGCTGACCCAAGCCACCGAGGAGCAGGCCGAGAAGGTGTTCACGGACGTGCCGGGCACGGTGGTCGGGTTTCGCACCCCCGACTTCGAGCAGGGGATCTCGGTCGCCGGCTATCACCTGCACTTCCTCAACGGTGACCGCACCGGCGGCGGGCACATCCTCGATTTCACGCTCGAGCATGGGGACGTCGCGGTCAGCGGGGCGTCGCAACTGCATCTGAGCCTGCCCACCTCCGGTGACTTCCTCGGCGCCCGGCTGTCCGGCACCGACATCGCCGAGCGGATAAACAAAGCCGAAGGCCCCAAAGGGGGCTCACAGTAGCCGCTACGCCGGAATTCATGGACTGTTCAGGCCAGCGTCAAGTCCACATTGTTGAGTGCACACGCGCACCGCGTGTCCTCACGTTATGCGTGTTGTACAGGTCGCCAACTTCTATGGCCCTCGCTCGGGCGGCCTTCGCACGGCGGTCGATCGGCTGGGCGCCGAATATTGCGCCGGTGGCCACGAGGTGTTCCTGATCGTTCCCGGCCAGCGCGCCGAACGCAGCCAGCTGCGCACCGGTGTGGTCCGAATCACTTTGCCCGCTCGCCTGATTCCGCTCACCGGCGGCTACCGCGCCGTGATGCCCGGGCCGGTCAAGGCTCTCCTGGAGGCGCTGCGGCCCGACGCGTTGGAGGTGTCCGACCGGCTCACGCTGCGGTCACTGGGCCGATGGGGCCGAGACCACGGTGCCACGACAGTGATGATCTCCCACGAGCGGCTGGATCGCCTTGTGGGACAGATACTTCCGCATCGCGCGGCGGTGAAGTTCGCCGATCTGGCCAACGCGCGCACCGCCGCCGATTACGACACCGTGGTGTGCACCACCGGTTTCGCGCGTGAGGAATTCGACCGGATCGGCGCGACGAACACCGTGACGGTCCCGTTGGGCGTGGACCTGCAGACCTTTCATCCGCGCCGGCATTCGTACCTGCTGCGGCGCCGCTGGGCCGCGCCGACGCAGCTGCTGCTGGTTCATTGCGGTCGGCTGTCGGTGGAAAAGCGCGTCGACCGCAGCATCGACGCCGTCGGCGAGTTGCGCCACGCCGGGGTCGATGCCCGACTCGTCGTCGTGGGTGAGGGTCCGTTGCGGGCCAGGCTGGAACGCCAGGCCGCGCGGCTGCCGGTGGACTTCACCGGTTTCGTCTCCGATCGGCATACGGTGGCCGGGCTGCTGGCGTCCGCCGACGTGACGCTGGCTCCCGGGCCGCACGAGACGTTCGGGCTGGCCGCGCTGGAGTCGCTGGCCTGCGGGACGCCGGCCGTCGTCTCGCGCACCTCGGCGCTGACCGAGATCATCACCGCGGACAGCGGCGCCTCGGCGGACAACCACCCGGCCGCAATCGCGCGGGCGGTCAGCGCGGTCACCAGCCGCCCGGAGCACCACCGCCGCGTCTCGGCTCGACGCCGCGCCGAGGACTTCACCTGGCATCGGGCGGCGACGGGCATGCTGGCGTCGTTGGGGGCGCCGACGCTCGACGACCCCGGCGACGCCGAACACACCGCGTAGCTAATAGGTTCTCGGCAGCGCGGCAACCAGCGCTTCGACCTGTGTTCGCGCGAGCGTGGTGACGCTTCCGTCGGGCAGCCCGAGGATGCGGTCGATGGCCAGGCCGTGCAGTCTGAATCGTTTTGTCATGCTGTCGATCGCACGCTCCCGGGCGGATTCGTCGGGCGCCTGCAACACCGCGACGATGGTGGAATTCGTGCGCGCGGCAAGGCCGTAGATCATGTCGGCGACGCCCTCGGGATCGAAGGTGTCGAAGACACCCTCGGCGACCCCCTCTTCGATCAGGCGCGTCAGAAGGGGCAGGACCAGCGCTTCGTCGACCGCTGTTATCCGTGCGTAGAGGTGGGCGTTGTCCGGTCGCAGCAATGACGCCATCGCGGCCAGCTGCTCCGACACATTCATCTGCATCTTGACGTCAAACCCGGCCCGCAGCAGGGCGTTCAGCCGATCCAGCGCGTCACCACCACTTCCGGCGACCGCATCCTCGACCCCGGCGAACGCGGCCCGCGCGCTGCGCTCGGCCAAGGCCGCGATCAACGCGTCCTTCGATGGAAACCAATGGTAGAAGGCACCTTTGGAGACGCCCGCGTCGGCGATCAGATCGTTTAGGCTGACGTTGTCATATCCGTCACGCAGAAACAGCACCGCCGCCCGATCGAGCAGATCCGCGCGACGGACGTCGGGATGCTTAACTACCCGAGGCACTCTCGGGCTTCCAGCCGACGTACGTCAGGTATAGCCCGACGGAGGCGAGGAAGATGAACAACACCCATAGCGCCGCAGTCGCGCCGGAACTGTAGATGGCGTTGCCGGCCGCGTCGTAGGCCCGCGGCAGCGTCAGCAACAGCAGACCACGGATGAAGAAGAACCAGCCCACGGCCGACACGACGATCGCCGCCAGACCGCGCCAATATTGGTGAAAGGCAATGATGAAAATGCCGCCCATCAACAGGATGGCTCCATACAGCCACGGCCACATGGGATTTGCCTTGAACTCGGTGAATAGTTCCTGCATGTATGAACCGCGGATTGCGATCGTGGTCGGCACGATCGACATGTAGGGGCCCAACACGCGGGCGAACATGCGGGTCCGGGTCTGCGATTGCTCGGATGCACTCATTGCGCCACCTCCCTGGCTTGCACCGAGAATAACCGACCGGTGGTCGGTATGCTAGACCAACGGTCGGTCGGATTCTTAGAAGTCGGAGGCCGCCCACGATCCGGGCGGGTAAGGCGGAACCGCGCCGGTGAAGGCGCCGTCGGTGAGCCTGCACAGAGTGTCGGAAATCGTTCCGGCGTCGGCCAATACCTGCGGATCCCCGCCCGGCACCACGCGCGCGACCACCGCCTGCCAGGAGTATCCGACGCCGCCGTGCTCGTACCAGACGAACCAGTCCGCACCGTGACTGCCGGCGCGGATCAGCCGGCGGAACGGCAAGGTCGGATCGCTGACCGAGTCCGTCGCGTTGAAGGGCGCCCCGACGTCGGCGATGGGCGGTAGGAGCTTGAGCAGTTCCGGGGGCAGCTGGGACACATGCTGCACCTCCTGCACGGGTGTCGTCAGGGCGCAGTGAGTGTTCGGGATCGCCTGCGCGGGCGTGGCCGTCAGCAGCGCCGACGCGAGCGCAAGGCACCCGGTGACTTGGTAACTGATGCGCGCCATGACATTGCTCCATCTGCGGTCCTACTGAGCAGGACGCTACGCCACCGCTTTGCTGAGCGAGGCCGCTAGGCTGAATCGGTGGAACCGCGGGACCAGGTTTTGATCACGGCCACCGAGTTGGCCGGCCTCATCGAGTCCGGCGCCCCGGTGGCCATCGTCGACGTGCGCTGGCGGCTCGACGAGCCCGACGGACGGCCCGCCTATCTGGAGGGACACCTACCCGGCGCGGTGTATGCGTCCCTCGAGGACGAGCTCAGCGACCACTCGGTCGCCGGTCGCGGCCGCCACCCGCTGCCGTCGGGCAGCAATTTGCAGGCAGCGGCGCGCCGCTGGGGTGTCCGGCAGGACTCGCCGGTGGTGGTCTACGACGACTGGAATCGCGCCGGTTCGGCGCGCGCGTGGTGGGTGTTGACCGCGGCCGGCCTGCCGGACGTCCGCATCCTGGACGGCGGCCTGGCCGCCTGGCGAGCGTCGGGTCGGAGCCTCGAAACCGGGCCCGTCACACCGCAACCCGGGAATGTGACTGTGCCGCATGACGATCTGCGCGCCGGGAACCGACCGTCCCTGACCGCCGAGCAAGCGGGCGCCGGTGTCGTGACGTTGCTCGACGCGCGGGCGCCCGAACGCTTCCGCGGTGAGGTCGAACCGCTGGACCCCGCGGCCGGGCACATCCCCGGCGCCTTGAACCTGCCGAGCACGGCCCTCCTCGCCGCCGACGGCACGTTTATCGCCGGTGATGCACTCACCCAGCTGCTCGCTGAGCGCGGAATCCGTGACGGTGCGTTGGGCGCCTACTGCGGTTCGGGCGTGACGGCCAGCGTCACGGTCGCGGCGCTGGCGGCGGTGGGCTTGAACGCGGCGCTGTTTCCCGGGTCGTGGTCCGAGTGGTGTTCGGATCCGGGGCGCGCGGTGGCGGTCGGCCCCGCCTGAGGGTCAGGCGCCGCCCCAACTTTGCAGGAAGGCGGCGGTCACCCGGGCGGCGTTGTCGGCCGCGATCCGCTTGTAGCAGAAGAACTGAAACGGAAAGCCCGGCAGGTGAAGCGGGTCACCCGGCCCATCCGTGATGCCGCGGATGCCGAGGAACGGGACACCGTGCTCGTCGGCCACCGTTTGGGCGGCCGCGGTCTCCATGTCGGTCGCGTCGAAGGCCGGGTCCGCCGCCGACACGATGTTGAGGTTGCTGATCAGGGCGCTTCGCACCCACCGTCCCGCCGCCGGGCGGAAGTTGCCGGTGTATCGGTATGACCGGTCGGGCGCGCTGCGCGGTTGGCAGCCAAAAACGTCCCCGCCGTTCGGGATGCAGGGGAACGCCACGCCGTTGTTGTTGTCCCAGCTGTATCCGTCGCCGCCGACCACGACTTGCGGCCGGCGCCGCAGATCGATCCGGCGGGCGACGCTTTCCAGTGCGACGCAGAGCGTTTCGGCCGTCGCCAGCATGGTGGGGTCGACGGGTCGAAACGTGTTGCCGTTGTCCAGTGTCCAGCGCGCCGGTATGGCCACATCCGCGATTTTGGTCCGCGCCGCCCCGCCGGCGACGCCCGAAAACACCACCGCGCCAATCGCGAATCGGGTCAAGGCGGCCTCGGTCGTGTCGGCGGCGTTCACCAGGCCGATGCCGGTCATCGCCACGATCACTTTTTGGCCCGCGATCGAGCCGAGGTAGAAATGCCTGCGGTCGACGATCGCCACCGGATCGGGATCGAGCGTGGTGTGCGACAGCACCGCGTCGGCTTCCGCCGGAAAGGCCGACAGCACCAGCATGCGTCTTTCGCCATCTACACCCACCGCACCAGTAAACGCCACCAGACCTCGTGGCTTCGCCGATTCCGGTCCGCCATGGCCACGTCAGCGGCTAGTCTCAGCGGCACTGCAGCCAAACCGGGGGGCGCGGCCCGACGAGGAGTCACGCTCATGCTCGAAGTGATCGAGAGAAGGCCGGGCGGCGAATCCCACAAGCCGCCGGTGCTGTTCGTGCACGGCGCCTGGCATGGCGCCTGGTGTTGGGACGAGCATTTCCTGGAGTTCTTCGCGGACAAGGGCCACCGAGCGCTGGCCGTCAGCCTGCGCGGTCACGGAAAGAGCCCGGCGCCCAAATCGATGCGGCTCTGCTCGATCGCCGACTTCGTTGCCGACGTTGCCGCCGTCGCCGACGGCCTGCCCGAACGGCCGGTGGTGGTCGGCCACTCGCTGGGCGGCTTCGTGGTGCAGAAGTATCTGGAATCGCACGACGCGGCCGCCGCCGTGCTGCTCGCCTCCGCGCCCCCGAGCGGCATCCTGGGATTCTTGGCCCGCCGATTGAAGCGACACCCGTGGTACACAGCCAGCGGCCTGGCGATGACCAAGTCGCTGCGGGGTGTCGGCGCCACACCGGAATTGGCCCGCGAAACCTTCTTCTCCCGGTCGCATTCCGAAGCCGACGTGGCGCGCTATACCGAAAAACTCTGCGAGGAGTACGCCCTGAAGATCGCGATCGACATGCTGTGGCACGACCTGCCCAGGCCGCGGCTGGTCACCACCCCACTGCTCGTGCTCGGGGCCCAGGACGACGTCTGCTTCACACCGCGGGAAGTGCGGGAAACGGCGGCCGCCTACCACACCGAGGCCGAAATCTTCCCTAAGATGAGCCACGACATGATGCTCGACCCAGGGTGGCTCGCCGTCGCCGAACGTATCCACGCGTGGCTCGAAACACGGGTGCCCGCACGATGACTGCTCCATGAGGGGCCGGCTCGACGGGAAGGTCGCGATCATCACCGGGGCGAGCACCGGCCTGGGACCCGTGCTCGGTTCGGTGTTCGTGCGGGAGGGCGCCCGGGTGCTGTTGGCCGCGCGGCGCGAAGAGCTCGTGCGCGAGGCCGCCCGCGCGGCCGGGCCCGGAGCCATCGCGATGCGCGCCGACGTCACCGACGAGCGTGCCGTCGCGGCCATGGTGGCGCGGGCCGTCGACGAATTCGGCCATGTCGACATCCTGTGCAACAACGCCGCCGCGCCCGGAGAGGACCGGTGGATCTGGGAGCAGACCCTGGACAACTGGAACGCCACGATCGCCATCGACGTCACCGCGGCGATGCTGTGCACCCGGGAAGTACTCAACCAGTCGATGCTGGCGCGCCGTCGCGGCGTGATCCTCAACTTCTCCTCCACGGCAGGCTATTCCGGCGTCGTCCGCAAGAGCCACTACGTCACCGCCAAGGCGTCGCTGCGGGCCTTCACCAAGGCGGTGGCGCTGGAGGTTGGGCCACACGGCATCCGGTGCAATTGCATCGTCCCCGGGGCCATCGACACCGAGCTATGGCGTCGGTGGGTGCAACGCACCGCCGACGAGCAGGGGGTGGACGTCGCCGCCCAGCGCGCGAAGGCGCTCAAAGGAGTTGCGCTGCAGGATATCTCCACCACCGAGGATGTCGCCAACCTGGCGTTGTTCCTGGCCAGCGACGAAAGCCGCACCATCACCGGCCAATCGATCCCGGTCGATGCCGGAGGGTACATGCAGGGATGAGCCCACAACTCTCGGTGGCCACGCCCGTGGTGACCATGTTTCCCAAGGCCAGCGGTGACTGGGAGAAACACGCCTCCATCGAGGAGCTGGCCCGCATCGCCGAGACGGCGGATCGGCTCGGCTACCACCACCTGACCTGCAGCGAGCACATCGCGCTGCCCGCGGCCGAGATGGGCCGCCGCGGCGCCCGCTACTGGGATCCGCTGGCCACATTCGGCTACCTGGCCGCGTGCACCCGGCGAATCCGGTTGGCCACCAACGTCCTGGTGCTCGGGTACCACCATCCGCTCGAGATCGCCAAGCGTTACGGCACTTTGGACAAAGTCAGCGACGGCAGGCTCATCCTCGGCGTCGGAGTGGGCAGCCTCAAAGAAGAGTTCGACCTTCTCGGCGCGCCCTTTGACGACCGCGGGCCGCGCGGTGACGACGCCCTCAAGGCGCTGCGCGCGTCGCTGTCGGTCCCGGAACCCACCTACCGTGGCGAGTTCTACGCCTTCGACGGCATGGTCGTGGACCCGTGCGCGGTGCAGCAGCATGTCCCGATCTGGGTGGGCGGCCGCACGTTGCGATCGCTGCGCCGCGCCGCGACGCTGGCCGACGGCTGGGCGCCCTTCAGCGTGGGACTGCCACAGGCGCGAGACTGGTTGGGCCGCATCGAGCTTCGTCCGGGATTCGAGATCGTCCTGCCCCCACCGGCACCGCTGGACCCGATCAACGAGCCGCAGCGCACCCGCGACGCCATCGGGGAAGCCGCCGCACACGGCGCCACGATCGTGCCCGCCGTCTTCCGGCACACCTCGCTGCAGCATTACCTGGACCAATTGCAGGCGCTCGCCGAGCTGCATGATCCCGGCGGCTCCGCGTGATACGCGTCCGGGCAGGCGTATTCAGCCTCACCGCCGCCGCGCCGGCCGACGACGACGGCAGCTACCTGCGTTGGCACCTGCTGGATCACATGCCGGAGCAGTATCAGCTACCCGGGATCGTGTACGGGTTGCGTTGGATCGCCGACGGCGACTACCCGCAGCACCGCCTGGCCGGAAACGGCCCCTTGGCCGAGATCGCCAACGCGGTGCACTACCTGGTCGGTGACCCCGTCGAGCAGACCTTTGACGACTTCGTCACGCTCGGCCGCGCGTTGCGCGAAAACGGCCGGTTCCCCGTCGTCCGGCCGTCGCTGCAAGTCGCCGGGCTTCGCCTGCTGCAGTGGCAATCTGCACCGCATGCGCTCATCTCCGCGGAGGTGGTGCCGTTTCGGCCGCACCGCGGCGTCGTCCTCATCGTCGAAGAACCCGTCGACGGGCGCCGCCCGGACGACTGGCTGCAATGGCTGCACGCCGAGCACCATCCGGCGCTGCTCGCCACGCCGGGCACGGCCGGCGCGTGGACCTTCGGGTCGAGCACCGGCTGGAGCCACCTACCGCGAGGGTGGCGCACGGAGTTCCAGTACATCACCGTCGTCTACCTCGACGCCGACCCGCTGACCACCACCGCCGCATTGGCGCCCAGCATCGAGGACCGGTGGCGATCGGGTGCCGTGCGGCCCTCGTTCGCCGGACCGCTCCGCGGCATGGTCAATTGGGAAGCCTGGCGATAAACCCATCGGTTGACTGGTCGCCAGGGAAAAGAGACCTTCCCGCAATGAAGAGGCCCTATAGTCCTGGCTGCAAAGGAGGTGAGATGACGAATCGGTACGTCTACGTGGCCGCCGGAATCGCGCTGGCGGCCGGGATGTCCGGCTGTTCCGGCAAGGAAAGCCATCCCGCACCGACCCCGAGTTCGACTCCCGCTGCGGTCACCACGACCGTCATGATCGACGGGAACAAGCACACGATGACCGCGCGGGTCGAATGCAGCAGTTCGGCGGCGCAACCGAACGCGTCTCCCCCGGAATCGGGGGATCTCACCACCCGGATCGGCGTGCACGACGACACGGCGTCGGTCTCGCTGGCCGTCTCGGACGAGAACCCGCCCATGGTCGACGGATTCGCGCTGTCGCTCACGCTGTCCGGCGGCCAGTACCAACTCCCCTATCAGGCCACCAAGTCGGCAACCCAGGTCCAGGCGACCAAGCAGGGCAAGAGTTACACGATCACCGGGACCGGCGAGGCGTCGACCCCGGGCCAAAGCGGCACGCGCCCGGTGACTTTCGGGGTGCACGTGACCTGCCCGTGAGCGCGGCGCGGCGGACCCGGTCTTCGTCCCCTTCCGCAAGCGGAGTGGTTGTCTACCGCGACCGCCTCTGCGATGCTGGCAGCTTGGACATCTTCGCGGAGTGGCAAAGCGGCGGCACGGAGCTGCGCTGGCGGTCGACCACCGCCGCCAACGACGGGCACGAGGTCGCGGTGTTCAGCCGCCGTTGCGGCACACCCGGCGCGCCCGCGCTGGTGCTCGTGCACGGCTTCCCAACGTCGAGCATCGACTTCTTCGCGCTGGCGCGCGAGCTGGGCTCGGAGTTCGACATCTACCTGCTGGACTTCCCGGGCTACGGCCTGTCCGACAAACCGGCTGAGCCGTACGCGTATTCGCTCTACGACGACGCGCGTCTGCTCGTGTACGCGATCACCCAGGTGTGGAACCTCACCGACTACCGCATGCTCACCCATGACCGCGGCAGCAGCGTCGGCATGATCGCCGTGGAGATGCTGGCGGCCCTCGATCCGCCGGCCGTACCGGTCGACCTCATCGTGACGAATGCCAACATCTACCTGCCGCTGTCGAACCTCACCGTCTTCCAGACCGCGTTGCTCGATCCCGCGACCGGGCGGCAAACCGCGGCGGCGACGACGCCGGACATGCTGGCCGCCGGAATGGGCGCCAGCACCTTCATGCCGCGGCGAACGCTGGACGACCCCGAGATCGCCGCGTTGGCGAAGTGCTTCGCCCACAACGACGGAATCCGCGTGCTGCCCGACACCATTCAATACCTCAACGAGCGCGCCGCTGACGAAACCGGTTGGCTGGAAGCGCTTTCCAAGAGCCCGATCAACACCACCGTGGTATGGGGGTTGCACGATAGCGTCGCGCCGCTGCGCGTTCCCAACCATGTGTGGCAGACGTATCTGAAGACCAAGCCCGGCCGCAACCGCTACTGGGTGGTGCCCGGCGCCGACCACTACCTGCAATGCGACGCCCCCGGCCCGCTCGCCGAGATCGTCCGTCTCACCGCCCGGGGCGGGGACATCCCGCTGCAGACGCTCGGCAACGAGCCCGACGGCGCGGTGCTGATCGACCAAAGCGCTTAACTTCGCCCCCCGAGTGTGCGCCTAGCCGCACGTTCGAGCTCGAGTGTGCGGCTGGCCGCGCACTCGCACCGGAGAGACCAGCGCTTCAGCCCGTGACGACGGGCAGCCGCGCCCAGCCGCGCACACTCGCGGTGTGCGCCCGCTGGGCGTTGGCGTAGTCGACCTCCCAGTCGGGCCAGCGCTTGAGGACCTCTTCGAGAGCTACCCGGCCTTCCATCCGGGCCAGCGCAGAGCCCAGGCAGAAGTGCAGGCCCTGCCCGAAGCTCAGGTGGGCGCCCTGGCGGTGGATGTCGTAGCGATCCGGGTCGTCGAAGTGGCGATCGTCGCGGTTGGCGGAACCGTTGAGCAGCAACATGTATGAGCCTTCGGGCACGACGGTGCCGTAGAGTTCGGCGTCCCGGGCGACGTACCGGGCCTGCACCGGCGACGGCGGTTCGTAGCGCAGGGTCTCCTCGACCGCGCCGGGAATCAGCGCCGGGTTCGCCACCAGTTCGCGGCGCTGATCCGGATGATCCGACAGCAGCTGCCCCATGTAGCCGATCAGCCGCGCGGTCGTCTCGTTCCCCGCGCCGGCGATCATGGCCGTGTAGGCCAGCACCTCGGTTCGCGACAACGGCCGCCGCGTGCCGTCGGGCTCGTCGACCTCGGCCCGCAGCAGATCGGTCATCAGATCGTCGGACGGGTGATCGGCGCGCCACTCGATGTACTCGGCGAACAGGGCGATGCTCTCCTCGAAAAGCTTCGCATTCACCGCGGCGGGGTCGCGCTCGTCAGACAACTCGATGTACGCCCCGCCGCGATCGCGAATCTTCTCCTGGTCCTGTTCGGGGATGCCCAGCAGGTACCCGATCGTCCGCATCGGCATCATCGCCCCGAGGTCGGCGATGAAATCGAAGCCGCCGGCGCCGACCAGCGGATCCAGCTCCCGCACACAGAATCCGCGCACCAGGTCCTCGACGGCCAGCATGCGCCGCGGCGTGAACACCCGCGACAGCAGGCGGCGGTGCAGGTCGTGCAGCGGCGGATCCTCGAACAACAGAATTCCCGGGGGCACTTCGATATTGGCGAACAGGATGTCGGCCGTGGTTCCGCGACCGGAGCGGTACGTTTGCCAGTTCGGCAGTTCGCGCGCCACGTCCTCGTAGCGGCTCAGCGCGTAGAAGTTGTATTTCTCGTTGTAGTAGAGCGGCGCTTCGTCGCGCATGCGCTTCCACACCGGGTACGGGTTGTCGTCGATGTCGGAATCGAACGGGTCGTAGTACAAGTCGACCACGCTGGTGCCTGACATTCTGGAATCCCTTCGCTCAGTCGTTTCGGTGCAGGAAGCCGTGCAGGATTGCCTGAACCAGTTCTTCGACGATCACCTCTCGCGACGGCGGCCTGGCGCCGAAATAGGTGGACCGCAACGCGGCCATGCCGGCGATCATCGCGACGGTCGAGTGGGCGGGCAGGTCGGGATGGTCGGACCGCAGGCCCCGCAGGTGCATGCCCTCGGCGCTGATCTGACCGAGCGCCCGGATCGCCTGCCTGATCTCCGCGATGCCGGCGTCGGCCTTCTCCTCCTCACTCAGCGCCTCCGAGGCCATCAGCGTCAACAGCAGGCCCTGGTGTTCGACGAACACGTCGTAGAGCTGCCCGACGAAGTGCCGCGCCAACTCCTTCTCGTCGGTCTCCTCCGGGACCACCGACTGCCAGGTCTTGCCGAACTCGTCGACGAAGGTGGTGAAGGGCAGGACGAGCGCCTCCCGGAACAGCGCCGCCTTCGAACCGAAGTGCCGAAACAGCAGGTGCTCGGTAACCCCTGCGGCCTGGGCGATTTCACGCGTCGTCGTGCTTCGGTAGTCCTGGCGGGCGAAGCGGGCCCGCGCCGCGTCGAGCAGCAACCCCCGCGGTGCGCCGCGGGGCCGGCGCGACGCCGCGGCCGACGCGCCGCGCTTCGTGGGTGGCCGCTGGGGCACGATCGTCGCTCCTGTCCGGGTGGTTGACTGCCTTTAGGATAGTGTGCACTATCTAAAGAGTCGAGCGTTGAAAGGGGTGCGAGCGTGGGCGCCGTGATCATGCTGGGCACGTTGTTCGGGTTGATCGCCCTGATCTTCGGGCTGGTGCTGCGCTTCGACCCGCAGGCACGCCGGACCCCGGGGAACGACCGGTGAGCTCCCAGATGACGCCCGTGATGCAGGCGGCCAGCGACTTCGCCCTCGTCGGCGGCATCACGTTCACCGCGCTCGGCGTGTTCTTGAGCGTTCGCCGGCGCCGCCTGCACCCGCTCCTGCTGCTGTGCATCTCGGCGATCTCGTTCTCGTGGATCGAGGCGCCATACGACTGGGCGATGTACGCGCAGTTCCCGCCGGCCATCCCGCGCATGCCATCCTGGTGGCCGCTGAACGTGACGTGGGGCGGGCTGCCCCTGTTCGTTCCGGTCGGCTACATCTCCTACTTCGTGCTGCCGGCTGTGACGGGCACGGCGCTCGGGCGGTGGCTGAGCGCGCGGTTTGGGTGGCGAAGGCCGCCAACCCTTTTGGTGGTGGGACTGATCGTCGGCTTCTGCTGGGCGCTCTTCTTCAACGGGTTCCTGGGCGCCAAGCTCGGCGTGTTCTATTACGGCAGGGTGATTCCGGGGCTGGCCATCCGCGAGGGGACCGTGCATCAGTACCCGCTCTACGACTCCCTCGCGATGGCGATCCAGATGATGGTCTTCACCTATCTGCTCGGCCGCACCGACTCGCAGGGACGCAACGTCATCGAGATGTGGGCCGCCAACCGGTCGAAGAGCCGCCTCGCATCTTCGCTGCTGTCCGTCGCCGCCGTGATCGTCATCGGCAACCTGCTCTACGGCGCGGTTTTCGCGCCGCACCTGGTGACGAAGCTGGGCGGGTGGGTGACCGCGGGGCCGACGGAACAGCTGTTCCCGGGCGTGCCGAACCAACCCGCATAGAAATCCGCGCGCCCAGCATGGGGTTGTCGGGCCGAAATGCGCGAATTCGGCTCAACAACTCGACGTTCGGATCCGGCTCGGGGAAGTCAGCCAAGCGCCTCGGGAAGCACGACGTCGCCCACGCGCTTCAGATACTGCCACGCGATCTCGGGCGGCAGCCCGCCGCACAGCGGCGACAGGTTGAGCACCTGCCCGGCACGGACTCGCGAAACAGCTTCTGGCACAGAGATAATCACGTGCGACTTCCCCGTCTCGCGCAGCTGGTCGACGGTGTCCACGTGGGAGAAACCGGCCGTCGTCTCGTCCCCTGGATTCCAGGCGGCGTAGGTGCGCACGTCGTGCAACAGGTGATCGCCGATCTCCTTCCACGCCTGGTCCACGTCGTCGGCGACGAACACCACCGAAGGGGTGTCGCGGCTGGGAAACATCGTCGGCCCCGGTGTATGGCCGTGTTCGCGGCACGCCTCCTCGTAGGCCTCCTGCATGCCCGGGGCGTTGGCGTTGCCGAGCATGCCCAGTCCGTACCTGCCGGCCCGACGCGCGGCGGCCAACGTTCCCCCGCCCCACATCATCGACGGACCGCCCTCGGTGAGTGGCGCCGGTGTCACCGCGATCCGGCGGCCGCCGTCGTCAACCGTTTCGCCCGCGAGCAGCCGGCGCAACAGTCCCAGCTTTTCGTCCGCGAGCCGGCCGCGCTTGCGGATTTCCAGCCCGAAGTGCTCGAACTCCTCGGGCCGGTACCCGAGGGCAAGCGTGTACGACGCGCGACCGCCGCTGACGAGGTCGAGGACCGTCATGTCCTCGGCCAACCGCACCGGGTCGTAGAACGGCAGAATCAGGATCAGGTTCATCGGCAACCGCTCGGTGCGCGCCGCGATGGCCGGCGCCAGCATCAGCGGCGACGGCAAATAGCCGTCCTCCGAGCCGTGGTGCTCGCACAGGACAGCGGCCAGAGCACCGTGTTCCTCGGCCCAGGCACACATTTCGGGCACCGCGGCGTACAGCGCGGCGGGTGGAGCCCCCCACGACGGGGCACGCATATCGAAGCGCAGTGTGTACACGGCAAACTCCTCGCTGGCCGAATCCGTTGCGACGTACGTTACACGTCTAGTCGAAGGCGTAAAGCGGAGCATGACCGCGATGCCCACCGAACTGAGTAGGCCGGGGCAGCGTAACCTAAGATTTGTTCTTTAAGATAGTGTGCGCTCTCTTAAACCCTTGACCGCGCGGCCCCGCGCTGTTAACTTCCGAATCGAACGTTGAGCGATAGCAGCCGGCCGCTGGCGTAAGGGCAACGGCCGCCTCAGCTTTCACCACACACCCGCCACGAGGAGGACGGCATGACGGCTCACCGCGTGGTGGTGTGGGCGACGGGCGGCATCGGGTCGATCGCCATCCGGACCATTCAGCGTCGCCCAAACCTGGACTTGGTCGGTGTGTGGGTGCACTCGCCGGAGAAGGACGGCAAGGACGCCGGCGAACTCGCCAACGGCGAGCCGATCGGTCTGGCCGCCACCACGGACGCGGACGCACTGATCGCGCTGAAGCCCGATTGCGTCATCTACGCCGCCAGCGGCCCGGAGCGCGACGCGCTGGCCATCCCCGACTACGTCCGGCTACTCGAGGCCGGCATCAACGTCGTCACGACCAGCACCACGCGGCTGGTCAACCCGCACGCCTACGAACCCGCGGAATGGCGCGACCAGCTGGTGGCCGCGGCCAAGCACGGCCAGGTTTCGCTGTACGCGTCGGGGATCGAACCCGGCTTCGCCGCCGACTACCTGCCGCTGGTGTTGTCCACCCAGTCGTCGTCCATCGAGAAGATCCACGCATTCGAGATCGGTCTGTACGACGACTACGGCGTCCCCGACATCATGAGCGACGCATTGGGTTTCGGCCGGCCGCTCGACTACCAGCCGTGGATCGGGTTTCCGGGGGCGATCGCCGGCGAATGGCAGGGACAGATCCGGTTGGTCGCCGACGCACTCGGCGTCGAGGTGCAGGAGGTCCGCGAATATTTCGACCGCGCGGTCACCGACCGGACGCTGGAGGTCGCCATGGGCACCGTCGAGGCGGGGACCTGTGGCGCGCTGCGCATGCGGGCGATCGGCGTGGTCGACGGCCGCGAGGCCATCGTCATCGAGCACGTCACCCGGCTGGCCCACGACGTCGCCCCGGACTGGCCGACCGGCATCGGGGACCTGTCCTATCGGGTGCTGATCAGCGGCGACCCCGACATCGATTGCACCTTGGCGGCGACGCTCAAAGACCCGCGCAAGGCCGGGGTGGCGGGGATGACGTCGGGCGCCGGCGCCATGGTCGCCACCGCCATGCGCGTGGTCAACGCCGTGCCGTATGTCGTTGCCGCAGAACCCGGGCTGCTGAGTTCGGTCGACCTGCCCCTCACGATTCCAAAGCACGCGTTCGCCACTTAGTCTGCCCGAGTGACGTTTAACCCACTCGAGGAACTCACGCTGCCACAGCTCCGGGAGCGCACCAGCATGAAGTGGCGCGCGCACCCGGACGACGTCCTGCCGCTGTGGGTCGCCGAGATGGACGTCAACCTCGCCCCGACGGTGGCCGACGCCCTGCGGCGGGCCATCGACATCGGTGACACCGGATACCCATGCGGCACCGCGTTCGCCGAAGCGGTCAGCGAATTCGCCTCGCGCCGTTGGCAATGGCACGACCTGGAGGTTGGCCGCACGGCGATCGTCCCGGACGTCATGCTCGGTGCCGTCGAGGTGCTGCGCTTGGTCACGGGCCGTGGCGATGCCGTCATCGTCAACCCGCCGGTGTATGCGCCGTTCTACGCGTTCGTGTCGCACGACGGCCGCAGGATCGTCGAGGCGCCGCTGGGCGCCGGGGGCCGGATCGATCTGGACGTGTTGGCGGAAGCCTTCGCGCGCGCCCGCGCGGGGGGCGGCAGGGCGGCGTACCTGTTGTGCAATCCGCACAACCCCACCGGGACGGTGCACACGGCCGAGGAACTCGGCGCGGTCGCCGAGCTGGCCCGCCGGTTCGATGTCCGGGTGGTGTCGGACGAGATTCACTCGCCCGTCGTCTTGCCCGGCGCCCGGTTCACCCCATTCCTGACGGTGCCCGGAGCCGAGAACGCCTTCGCCCTGATGTCCGCCTCCAAGGCCTGGAACCTGTCCGGCCTCAAGGCGGCGCTGGCCATCGCCGGACCGGAGGCGGTCGCGGACCTGCACCGGATGCCCGAGGAGGTCAGCCACGGGCCGAGCCACTTCGGCGTCATCGCCCACGCCGAAGCGTTCCGAACCGGCGACGATTGGCTCGACGCACTGCTGCGCGGCCTGGATGAAAACCGAACGCTGCTCGGCGATCTGGTCACCCAGCACCTCCCGGGCGTGAAATGCCAATGGCCGCAAGGGACTTACCTCGCCTGGCTGGATTGCCGGAAGCTCGGATTCGTCGAAGAATCCGCCGCGGGTCTGGCGGTGGTCGCCGACCTGTCCGGGGCCGCCCGGTGGTTCCTCGACCACGCTCGGGTGGCGCTCAGTTCCGGCCACGTCTTCGGAACCGGCGGCGCCGGCCATGTCCGATTGAACTTCGCGACCTCGCGGGCCATCCTGACCGAGGCCGTGTCGCGGATGGGCCGGGCGCTCGCCGACGCCCGCTAGGCGGGGATCTCCTCGGCGCCGCGGCCCAGGTTGCGGAAGCCCTCGGCGGGCTCCTTCAAGCCAAGCACGAACGGCAGCGAGCTCAGCTCGAGTTTCATCGTCGCCCCGAACCGCCGAAGAAAGCCGGACTCGGGCTGTGCGAGGGAAACCTGCGAGGTCGCGAGGTCGATGTAGTGCGTCGGCGTCTCCCCGATGTCGTCGAAGATGTGGGTCAGCGGTTTGCACTGGGAGCGCACCGATTCGTCGAGGCAGGCCGCGACGGAATCGGTCATCAGCACGTATTCGACCACGGGGACCATGTTTTTCAGCATGCGATGCACCAGGATGACGTCGAAGCCGGCGAGCTCCACGTGGCGCTTCACCCGTTGTTCGGCCACCTCACCCTGATGGACCACGAATTTCAGCGAGAGGTTATCCAACTGCGCGCAACTCGCGCACTCGCAGGCGAGGTCCTTCTTGAAGCGCTCGCGCCGCGCGATGAACGCCTCCCGCATCCGGGACAGCCGGTCACACACCAGCACTTTGGCGTCGCCGTCGGGCGCCCAGAAGAAGGCGGCGTCACCCTCGAGCTTCGCCAGCTTCAGCCCCCTGCCTGCGTCGATCACCGACTCCAGCAGGCCCGCCACCGTCAACTGCGCATGGGCTAGGTGCGTTCGGTTCCATTGCATGTAGTGGGTGTAACCGCTGATGTCCGCGATGACGAGGACCGCGCGCCGAATCGCCATGAACAAGCCAGTTTAATGTCCACACGACGTCTAGCCCAATGAAATCTCCCACTAGACGAACTCGCGTTGTCGCGAGAGGCTTGCAGAGGCGCCCGCCCACCGGAGGAGCTGAATATGCATGTGCTACGAACCCCGGACTCCCGATTCGAAAACCTGGAGGGCTATCCGTTCGTAGCGAACTACGTTGACGTCGCGGCAAGCGACACCCAGACGCTGCGCATGCACTTTCTGGACGAGGGCCCCGCCGACGGGCCGCCGATCGTGCTGCTGCACGGGGAGCCCACCTGGAGCTACCTGTACCGGACGATGATCCAGCCGCTGGCCGACGCCGGGAACCGCGTGCTCGCGCCCGACCTGATCGGTTTCGGCCGCTCCGACAAGCCCGGCCGGATCGAGGATTACACCTATCAACGGCACGTCGAATGGGTGACGTCGTGGTTCGAACGGCTGAACCTCAAGGACGTGACGCTGTTCGTGCAGGACTGGGGATCGCTGATCGGGCTGCGCATCGCCGCCGAACAGGGTGACCGCATCGCACGGCTCGTGGTGGCCAACGGCTTCCTGCCGACCGCGGAGCGACCCACCCCGCCCGCCTTCTACGCCTGGCGCGCGTTCGCGCGCTACTCCCCCGTGTTGCCCGCGGGCCGCATCGTTGCGGTGGGGACCGTGCGCCGGGTTTCCGCCAGGGTCAGGGCTGGGTATGACGCGCCGTTTCCCGACAAGACGTATCAGGCCGGTGCCCGGGCCTTCCCGCAGTTGGTGCCGACCTCACCGGACGATCCGGCGATCCCCGCCAACAGGGCCGCGTGGAAGGCCCTGGGCCAATGGGAGAAACCCTGCCTCGCCATTTTCGGGGCCCGCGATCCGATCCTCGGCAAAGCTGACCGTCCCCTCATCAAGCACATCCCCGGCGCCGCGGGCCAGCCGCACGCCCGCATCAACGCCAGTCATTTCATCCAGGAAGACTCCGGACCCGAACTGGCCGAACGCATTCTGTCCTGGCAGCAAGCGCTGCGCTGACGGCGTCAGCGGGTACTGACGAGCCGCACGACGCCCCGCATGACCACTCTGCTCGCGGGCCAGGAGGACATGCTCGTCGACATCGCCCTCGACCTGACCGGTGCGACGATCAGCCCGTGACGGCCAGCACGGCTTCCGCCAACTCGGGCCGGCAGACCACCAAATCAGGCAATTTCGGGTCCGACCGGTTGTAGGCGAGGGCGGACCCGTCGATGCGGGAGGTATGCAGGCCGGCCGCTCTTGCCACGGCCACCGGCGCGGCCGAGTCCCATTCGAATTGGCCGCCGGCGTGCACGTACACATCCGACAAGCCCTGGACGATCGATGCCACTTTGGCTCCGGCAGAACCCATTTCGACCAGCACCCCGTCCAGCGCGTCGCGGACGGCCAGCGCAACGGCCGGGGGCCGGGTGCGCGACACCACGATGCGCGGCTTGCCCGGCGCGGCGGGGGGCCAGGCCACCTCGGGGGTGGCCAGGGTGATCCCCTGCGCCGGCAGCGCCACCGCCCCGGCGACGAGCTCACCGGCCTCCCACAGCGCGACGTGGACCGCCCAGTCGTCGCGCCCGAGCTCGGAGAATTCCCGCGTCCCGTCAAGCGGATCGACAATCCACACCCGCTCCGAGCGCAGCCGGACCGGGTCGTCGGCGCCCTCCTCGGACAGCACCGCGTCCTCGGGCCGCTCGCCCGCTAGCGCCTCGATCAGAAAGTCATGGGATCGCTTGTCGCCCGCGGCTTTCCGCTCGCCTGCTTCCGCGTCTGCGAACTCTTCCCGGACCGTGAGCAACAGCCGTCCGGCCTCGGTGGCCAACCGCGCGGCCAGTTCGTGGTCATCCGTCAGCTGCAAGGCCATCACAATCCTTAAGTTGGCAGTGTTGACCAACTTTACCCTGCCATCGCGGCGCCGGCGGGCACCACCCCTCGCGGAATGTTCCGGCCGTAATCTGTTGATCGTGAGCGGGGGCAACGTTCCTTTGTTGGGTCGGCTGGGGCGCATTACGCGGGGGCGTCTGGTTGTGATCGGGATCGTCTCGGCGGTCGCGCTGGGCGGCATCCTCACCTTCGTGGTGCTGAAGCTGACCCAGGGTGACCAGGGCGTCAAGCCACCCACCGCCCAGCCGGCACCGCCGCAGAGCTTCGCGATCCCGGGCTGCTACAACCTGTCCGTTCCGCCCGTCGAACGGCCTAAGCGGCTCAACGTGCTGGGCTGCGCGAGCGTCGCCGTTGCGCTGCAAGACATGTCGTGGAGTTCGTGGGGCCAACAGGGCGCCGACGGCAGTGGCACGGCCGTGTTCAAGGTCTGCGATCCGAATTGCGCGGCCGGGTATCAACTCACCGAACCCGTAATCGTCCACGCGTGGAATCCACAGCCGCCGCGGCGCGAGGCCATCTGCCAGGTCGGCTTGAACATCTTCGCCGACATGATCCTGGCCTTTCCCAAAGGTGTTCCCCCGCCGACCGTGCAGAAGATGAACACCCAGTACAACGGGGAACCGGCGGTGCACTTCGCCAACTACTCGAGCGGCGACACGCGCGGAACGCAATTCATCGGCTACACGTACTGCAACTGATCGCCGCGCTCGCGATCGCCGCTGACCCGACGGCGGCGACCCGCTTCACCCGCAAGCGGGAGGTGCCCCCATCGCCCGGCTCCGCCGCGCTCGCGATCGCCGCTGACCCGACGGCGGCGACCCGCTTCGCCCGGCTCCGCCGCGCTCGCGATCGCCGCTGACCCGACGGCGGCGACCCGTCCCCCGCAAGCGGGAGGTGCCCCCATCGCCCGGCTCCGCCGCGCTCGCGATCGCCGCTAGACCTCGATCACCACGGCGCCGCCCTGGCCACCACCCGCGCACATGGCCGCGACGCCGATGCCGCCGCCACGGCGGGCCAGCTCGTAGACCAGCGTGGTCACCATGCGCGCGCCCGAGGCCGCGATGGGGTGGCCGAGGCTGCAGCCGCTGCCGGAGAAGTTCACCTTCTCCTCGTCGATGCCGTACTCGCGGCACGCCGCGATCGGCACCGAGGCGAACGCCTCGTTGATCTCCCACAGCGCGACGTCGTCGACCGACAGCCCGGCCCGCTGCAGCACTTTGCCGATGACCTTGACGGCCCCCAGCCCGGTGTCGCGGGGGGCGACGCCCGCGGCCGCCCACGCCCGGACCGCGCCCATGACATTGAGGTTTTCGGCCGCGGCGTAGTCGCGGTCCACGAGAGCCACCGCCGCGGCGGCGTCGTTGGTGCCGCTGCTGTTGCCGGCCGTGATCGAGAACCCCTCGATCTCGGGGTGCAGCACTTTGAGCGCGGCGAGCTTTTCGACGGTGGTGTCTCGGCGGGGATGCTCGTCCACGGAGAACTCGGTGACCGAACCGTCGAACTGGGTGACCTTCAGCGGGATGATCTCATCGACGAACTTGCCCGCGTCCATGGCCGCGATGGCGCGCTGATGTGAGCGGGCCGCCCAGGCGTCCATCTCTTCGCGCGTGATCCCGACCGCCTGGGCGGTGTTCCAGCCCACGGTGATCGACATGTCCTTGGCGGGCGCGTCCGGCGTTTCGACGTGCGTCGGCGGCATCCAGCGCTCCTCGAACTTGAGCTCCGGGCCGGGGATCCGCCAGTTGGTCAGCGGCGTCATCGACAACGACTGCACGCCGCCGGCGATCAGCACGCGTTCCATCCCGGAACCGATCTGCGCCGCCGCGTTGCCGATGGCGGTCAGGCTGCCCGCACAGTGCCGGTTCACCGACTGGCCGGGAATGTCCTCCATCCCCGTGGCGGTGGCGGCATACCTCGCCAAATCCCCGCCCCCGTAATGGGATTCAGCGAAGATGATGTCGTCGATGGCGGACGGGTCGACGCCGGAGCGGCGCACGACCTCCGGAAGCACCGTGGTGATCAGCGTCTCGGGTGGCGTGTTGACGAGCGTGCCCTTGAAGGAGCGGCCGATCGCCGTCCGAACCGCTCCGACAATGACGGGTTTGGCCATGTTCTCAACCTCGAACGGTCTGGCTGCGGTCGGCAGCGCGGGTGTCAGCAGATGACGCGAATCGTAACAAATACCGTATGGCCAATAGTAAACGGCCTGAGTTTCCGCCATCCCGATACCGACCGCGCGTGACAGGACACAATGGGTCGATGACAACCAGGCCAGTCGCCGTGCGTGACACCACCGAGCTCACCGCGTATCGCGTCGCGGCGATGCTCCTGGGCGTGGGGACGCTGCACTTCGTGGCGCCCAAGCCGTTCGACACGATCGTCCCGGCCGAGCTCCCGGGCAGCGCCCGCTTCTACACCTATGCGTCCGGAGTGGCCGAGGTGGGCATCGGAGCGGCGTTGCTGCCACGACGCACGCGGCGACTGGCCGCGCTCGCGGCCGCCGTGTTGTTCGTCGGCGTGTTTCCGGCCAACGTCAACATGTGCCGGCTGTGGTGGGACAAGCCCTGGCCGATGCGGATCGTCGCCCTGGCCCGGTTGCCCCTGCAGATCCCCATGATCACCACCGCACTCAAGATCAGCCGCAACAGCTGAGGGCACCCATCTTCGTCACATGCGCCACAGCCGTCGCTGGGGGCGGGGATGCCCGGCGTGCCCGCCTCTCAGCGACAATGCGTTCGTTGGGCTGGGCGGCGGCCTCATCGCCCGCGTTGTCGCTCCGAGGCGGGCAACCTGTGTGTCTCCCGGCGCGGGGGCTGGTGCTGCCTCTGCGACTGGCCCGACCACGGGACGCTCCGCAAAACGCCTGTGCCGCAGGCGGACTCAGCCACCGATGTCGACCGAGCGCCCCAGGAAAGCCATCAGCCGCGCGGTCGGCGTCGCGTCATCCGGTGCGGGCTGGGCCGGCCCGAAGCCGCCCGGCCGCCGCAACAGGTGCTCGGGCAGCGACTCCACCAACCCGCGGCACAGCCCCAGCAGGTCCGCGGGCAGCTCGATCAGCCGCCCTTGCGACCGTTGGATGTCCCAGGCGTGCATGGCCAGGTCGGACACCGGATACGTCAGCGCCCGCCGCAACGGAACCTCACCTTCGGGCGACCTCCGCGGTCCGTCGAGGTCGGCGCCGGGCAACCCGGCCCGCAGCCGCGCCGCCAGCTCGCGCAGCCGCTGGCTCGGGTCATCGCATATCCAGTCGGCAGGCTGCGACGGGCGGTCCCAGAGCTCACCGTCCTCGACCAGGGTCACCACTTTCGCCGCGCTGCCCGTGACGTGCCCGACCAGCTCGCGCAGGCTCCAGCCCTCGAGGTTGGACGACTGATCCCAGCGCTCCGGGGAAACCTGGTCGACGGCGGCGATGAGCAGATCGATTGCCTCGGTGGCCAGCACGCCGATCCGGGAGTTCGTGTCGTTCATGGCGTGCATCCCCTCGAAACGCCGTGTCGCGTACCGTCCAGAAGTCTAGGGTCGCAACCCCGGTTACACAGGAGGTCCGCTTGGGCAAGACGGATATCGCGGCGCTCCTCGCGGTCGCGTCCGCCCTGATGGTGGGTTTCGGAGACGTCATCCAGCAGCGATCCGCCCAACAGGTCACCGACAAGCCGGTCGGAACCATCGCTCTGTTCCGCCAGCTCCTGCGCGATCGGCAATGGTGGACAGGCAGCCTGGTGGCCGCCGCCGGGTTCGGCTTGCAGGCAGCGGCGCTTGACCTGGGCTCGGTGGTGCTGGTGCAGGCGCTGTTGGTGACGTCGTTGCTGTTCGCGTTGCTGATCAGCGCGCGGACCAATCACCGGAGAATCACGCCGCGGCAAGGCATTTGGGCCGTGCTGCTGGCCGCGGCGGTCGCGGTGGTCGTGACGGTCGGCGACCCCCAGGAGGGAACGCCGCGCGGGTCTGTGCATACCTGGAGCATCGTGGCATTGGTCATGGGTCCGGCGCTGATCCTGTGCGTGATCGGCGCGCGCATGTTCCCCGGCACCGTTGGCGCGCTGCTGCTGGGTCTGATGTCGGGCTCGCTGTGGGGATTGTTTTCGGTACTGACCAAGGGTGTGGTCGACCAGCTGGACCGCGGCATCCCCGCGCTGCTGCGCCTGCCCGAGGTGTACGTGTGGGTGGTGGTGGCCATCGCGGCGACGGCCTGGGAGCAGTCCGCGTTTCGGGCCGGTCCGCTCACCGCGTCGCTTCCGGCCGTGACCGTCGCCGAGCCCGTCGTCGGATCGGTGCTCGGCGTCACCGTGCTCGGTGAGACGCTGCGCACCAACGACATCGGCCTGGTGGCACTGGGCTTGTCGGTTGCGGTGATGGCGGCCGCGACCGTGGCACTCGCCCACAGCCAGGCCGCCGGGGCCCCGCCGACCGGCGAAAAGCCCGCAATATCAGCTTGATCAGATGCGCGAGCCGACCCGGTGCGCCGTGCCGTCCGGATCGACATAGGCGAATTCGCGCAGACCGTAGGGAGTGTCCTGCGGTGGGAGCAGGCGGCCCTCGAGGTCTTCCAGTGCAGCCCACTCCGCATGGAGGACGTCGGCATCGCTGACGTAGAGGTACACGCTTGCACCGGTTCGCAACGGGTCGTGCTCGTCCCACTCCGTCAGGTGGATGGATACGGATCCACGGTCGACGAACCCGTAGCGATCCGGTCCGTCGTATGCGCGTGCAGCGAAGCCGAGTCGTCGATAGCGATCCAGGGCGACGTCGAGATTCCGTACCGGGACGATCGGCGCTACCGAGGTGAAGTCAACTGCGGTCACACCGCGAACATATCGCTTGGCGCCGAACCCCCTCGCGACACCCGGCCGCTGACGTACGCTGCATCGGACCGACTTCTGAATAGGGGACGCGCTGGGGGTGCGCGAAAAGGCTTGCCTAGGCAGGAAAGGCATTCGACATGCGCCAGCTGACAGCTTCAGTCGCCATAGCCGCCGCCGGAATACTGCTCGCCGGCTGCAGCCACGATGGCGGGAGCGCCGCGTCGTCGACCACCAGCAGCACCACGGCTGTGGCTAAGACGCCCCTCATCAAGGCCCAGCTGCCCGACCTCATGCTCAGCCCTAGCGATATCGACACGATGCTGGGGGTCACCGGCACCACCAGCGACCCACCGAAGACCGCGCTGGAAGAAGACACAGCCAAGCGCAGCGACTACACGCTTCCCGCCGAATGCAAGTACGCCCTCCACGCGGCCCTGGCACCCGTTTATGCGGACAGCGGGTACACGGCGGTTTACGGCTACCACGACCTTGCACCCACTCCCCCGGGCGCGGATGACCTGGAAAGCCCTGACGTGTACCAGTTTGTCGTGTTGTTCCCCGCGCCCGACCAGGCGAACGCGTTTTTCACCACCTCATCGCAGCAATGGCCCGCCTGCGCCAACCGCTTGGAAACCGTGCCCGCCGACGGCGCCCATCCCGAACTCCAGTGGAAGGTCGGACCGGTCACCAACGCCAACGGGGTGCTGAGCACGACCGTAACGCTGAGCTTCAGCCGTAACGGAGTGAATTTGACCGTCCCGTGTCAGCGGGCGTTGACCGTTCGCAGCAACGTCGTCGTCGACGTGGACGCATGCCGCAAGGACGCGGGAGATCTCGGCATCAACATCGCCAACCAGATCGCCGGGAAGATCGGCAAGCAATAGGACCTCAATGGCCGCCCGCCGTTCATCCATCGGCGGTAGCTGCTCGCCGCGCCCCTGGCGTACGATCTTGCGGCCGAACCCGGTCAAGCGACGACACTTGCGCCACCAACGATCCTGGCGGTAAGCCGTAGCTGCACCCGGCGTCGCGACGCGGTTTCGTGCAGTCTGCTCGGATGGTCGGCGGCGGGGTGTCGAGGAGGAAACGCATGGGCGCATCGGAGAAGGCGGCCGAACGCGGCGGCGGACGGCCGGTGATCCACCTCTCGCAGCTGCTGCGTGCGCCGGTGCTGGCCCGCGCCGGGGAAACGGTGGGCCGTGTCGAGGACGTGATCGTGCGGCTGCGGGGCGCCGACGAGTACCCCCTTGTCACCGGGATCGTGGCCGGGGTCGGCGGGCGGCGGGTGTTCATCGGTGACAAATCGATCGACGAGTACGCCGCGGACCGAGTCCTGTTGACCAAGAACAAGGTTGACCTTCGCGGCTTCGAGCGCCGTGAAGGTGAGGTGCTGCTGCGCGCCGACGTGTTGGGCCACCGGCTGATCGATGTGGCCAATGTCGAGCTGATCCGCGCCTACGACGTGGAACTGGAAGACACCGGCGCCGGATGGATGCTGACGCGCGTGGACACCCGACGGCCACCGCGGTTGTTCGGACTGATCAGGCAGTCGGGCGGGCACGCGGCCCGCGATTGGAAGGCGTTCGAGCCGCTGATCGGCGACGCCCGCTCGGACGCCGTGCGGCGCCTGTCGGACCGCTTCGGCGAGTTCAAGGCCGCCGAGATCGCCGACCTTCTCGAGGAGGCGGACAAGGCCGAGGGCGGCGAGATCCTCGACCGCGTGCGCAGCGACCCCGAACTGGAAGCCGACGTGTTCGAAGAGCTGGAGCCGGACAAGGCCAGCCGGCTCCTCGACGGCATGCCCGACAACGAGGTCGCCGCGCTGCTGGGCCGGATGCGGGCCGACGACGCCGCCGACGCGATCGCCGACCTGCGCCAGTCGCGGCGCCGGCGCGTGCTGGAGTTGATGCCGGGCCCGCAGCGCACCAAGGTCATCACCCTGATGGGCTTCAACCCCGAGAGCGCCGGCGGCCTGATGAACGTCGACTTCGTCTCGTGCGCGGCCGCCACCACGGCGGCCGAAGCGCTGGCGCTGATCGCGTCCGCCGGCACCATACAGCCGGAGGCGCTGATCAAAGTGCATGTGATCGACGAGGACAGACGGCTCGACGGTGTCGTCTCGGTCATCACCTTGTTGCAGGCCCCGGCCGGTGAAACCCTTGCGCGGCTGATGGATTCCGATCCGGTGCGGGTCACGCCGGACGCCGACCTGACCGATGTCGCGCTGTTGATGGCCGACTTCAACCTCTACTCCATCCCGGTGGTCGACGACCAGGATCGCGTGCTCGGGGTGGTCACCGTCGACGACGTGCTCGAGGCGACCATCCCGGAGGATTGGCGCCGGCGAGAGCCCGCGCCGCGTCCCGTGCGCGAGATTCCCGGTGACCAGAGCGCGCGCGTGCCGGGAGGTAATGCGCTGTGACGACCGGTCGCGAAGAGATTCACCGGCCCAGCGCGGTGCTGGACGCCGCGCACCTCGGTGACATCGAGGGCGCGTTCGGTCGCATCAGCGTCGGCGAAACCGAGCACGGCCGCACCTGGAAGACGCGGTTGCTGACCCTGCTCGCGATCGTCGGTCCCGGAATCATCGTGATGGTCGGCGACAACGACGCCGGCGGCGTCGCCACCTACGCCCAGGCCGGACAGAACTACGGCTACTCCCTGCTGTGGGTGCTGCTGCTGTTGATACCCGTCCTGATCGTCAACCAGGAGATGGTGGTGCGGCTCGGCGCGGTCACCGGCGTCGGGCACGCGCGGCTGATCAACGAACGCTTCGGCCGCGGCTGGGGCTGGTTCTCGGTCGGCGACCTGTTCCTGCTCAACTTCCTGACGATCGTCACCGAATTCATCGGCATCAGCCTGGCCGCCGAATTCATCGGCGTCTCCAAATACGTTGTGGTGCCGGTCTCGGCGGTGGCGCTGGTCGCGATCATGGCGAGCGGGAGCTTCCGCCGCTGGGAGCGCGCCATGTTCATTTTCATCGCCGTGACGCTGCTGCAGATCCCGATGCTGCTGATGTCCCACCCCCAGTGGCGTCAGGCCGCCAAATCGTTCGTGATACCCAGCATTTCGGGCGGGGTGAGCTCGGATGCGGTGCTGCTCATCATCGCCATCGTCGGCACCACCGTGGCGCCCTGGCAGCTGTTCTTCCAGCAGTCCAACGTCGTCGACAAGCGCATCACCCCGCGCTTCATCGGGTACGAGCGCGCCGACACCGTGCTGGGTGCCTTCGTCGTGGTCATCGGTGCCGCGGCGCTGGTGATGACCGGTGAATGGGCGGCACGCTCCACCAACACCGTCGGCGGCTTCACCGACGCCGGTGCCACCGCACACCTGCTCGGCGAGCACCGCGGGACGCTGGGCTGGATCTTCGCGATCGTGCTGATGGACGCCTCGATCATCGGGGCCGCCGCGGTAACCCTGGCCACCAGTTACGCCTTCGGTGACGTGTTCGGCCTGAAGCACTCCCTGCACCGCGGATTCGCCGACGCCAAGCAGTTCTACCTGTCCTACACCGCCATGGTGGTAGTGGCCGCGGCCATCGTGCTGATTCCCGGCGCGCCGCTCGGGCTGATCACCACCGCCGTGCAAGCCCTCGCCGGCCTACTGCTGCCCAGCGCCAGCGTCTTCCTACTGCTGCTGTGCAACGACCGGGAAGTGTTGGGCCCGTGGGTCAATCGCCCCTGGCTCAACTGGGTCGCCGGGTTGATCGTCGGCACGCTGCTGCTGCTGTCGGGAATCCTGATGGCCACCACGCTGTTCCGCGATCTCAACGTCGTGGCGGTGGCCGGCTACCTCGCCCTGGCCCTGGCGGTACTCGCCGCCGCGGCGGTGCCGGTGCTGCGCTGGATGGCCCGTCGTCAACCCGCGGCGCCCGCGCCACGGCTGCCCGCGCGCGGCGTCGACCGCAACACCTGGCGGATGCCGCCCCTGACGCTGCTCGAGCCGGTCACCTGGTCACCGGGCACCCGACTCGGCATGATCGCGCTACGCGCCTACCTGATCGTCGGCGCACTCCTGTTGGTGGTCAAGGCGATACAGCTCAGTCACTGACGCCCTTGTTGTATGCGGCGGGCCACCTCGCCGTACCGCTCGAACCGCTCCGGATCACCCACGGCGTTGTAAAGCACCAGGCGCGTGGCCTTTTCGGCGTACTTCTCGATCAGCGCGTCGGCGAGTCCGTCCCACGTCGACTCGGTGGCGAAGGCGGCGATGTGGTCGTCGCTGACCTGGGCGGCCATGCCCGCGAAGTCACCGGCCTTCTGCCTCTCGCGGATCCGGGCGGTCGTGCCCTCGAACCCGGCCTGATCCCAGATGAACGCGTAATTGGGGGTGCTGCCGTAGAAAGCCATGCTGGCGCGCACGCCTTCTCGTTGCTTGTCGCGCTCCTCGTCGGTGTCACCGACGATGGTCATCACCGGCACGATCACCGCGATGTCGGCCGGCGACCGTCCCGCCTTCGCCGCCCCGTCGGCGACGTTCGGCAAGACGTGGCGGGCGATGTATCCCGGCTCGCCGATCGGGTGCACGTGCACCCCGTCGGCGACCTCGCCGGCCATCCGCAGCATCCACGGATTGACCGCTGCGATATCGACTTTCGGGTCGGGCGCGTCGATCGGACCCGGGCTCCACTGCGGAGTGATGAAGTCGAGGTCGTAGAAGTCGCCGTGGTGATCCAGCGTCCCGGAGCGGAACGCCGCGAAACAAGCCTTGACCGCGAACAGGTAGTCGCGCAGGCGCGGTCCGGGCCGCTCGAATGCCACCCCGTAGCGCCGGACGACGTGGGTGCGCACCTGGGTGCCCAGACCCAGGCGGAAGTTCCCGCCGGTCGCCTCCTGAAGCTCCCAGGCCGTGGCGGCCGTGACGAAGGGGCTGCGCGGGAAGGCGACGGCCACGCCGGTGGACAACTCGAGGCCGGGCGCGGCCTGGGACGCCACGGCCGCGTTGAGGTAGGCCGTGCGGCCCGTCTCGGTGAACAACAGACCGGAGAAACCGGCGGCTTGCGTTCGCCGGGCCAGGTCGCCGATCTGGTGCAGCGGCTGCGGGACCGTCATCGCATCGACGTGCATGAGCGGAGCCTACGTGGGCTCGGCCCTTGCCCGGTGACCGCGTCACGGTGTTAGCTCATTATTCGTCAGCAACCAACGCCGCTTCGCTAACAGGAGGCTCGCCAACATGCTTCGTGGATTGCTCATCGGCGGAGCAATCGTCGTGGGGATTGCGGGGCCACCCGCGGCCCAGGCCGCCCCATCGACGACGACCTCACCCGCGCCGACGACGGGCGCCAGCGTTTACTACCCGAACTGCAAGGCGGCGTGCGCCGACGGCGTGGCCCCGATCTACCGTGGACAGCCGGGTTACCGGTCCGGCCTGGATCGTGACGGCGACGGCATCGCGTGCGAGGTATGCCACTGATGTGGGTCCCGATTCCGCGGTTGGTCGCCGTCCTCGCCATGGCGTCGGCCGGCCTCGTGGCCTGCGGGTCGCAGCACGCTGCGGCGCCCGCCGCATCCAGTTCAAGTGCGGCGAAGCCGTCGCCGCCCCCCAGCCCCATCGCCTCGTCCAGCACGCCCACGCCCACGACCACCAGCGCGCCGGACTGCGTCGGGCTGTCGATTTGCCGGCCACCACCGCCGGACGCCGAGGGAAATCCGGCGTGCTACTACGCGGACGGGTGGCGCGGTGATTCCTCGGGCACCGGGATCGAGGTGTGGTACTTCCGCGACCCGCAAAGCCCGCCCAAGCCGGACAAGGTCACCGCGCTCGTACGCAAGAAGGACGGCACCACCGAGTCGCAGGATGCCGACATCGCCGCCGACCAACAGGTGCATCGGTTCGGATTCCCCACCGTCGCGCCGTCGGTGGTTCAAGAGGTGTTGTTCAGCAGCGGCGGCGGCCGCTGCTTCGTCGTCGGACCGTAACCGGATCAGCGCTTCTGGGGGCGGTGGCTCACCGGGGCGGTGAACCCCTGGGTGTCGTCGAAGTTGGCCCACTGGCCGTCGTCGTTGACCTGCATGCGCCAGCCGAGCTCGGTGTCGCCGCCGATCGAGGCGATGAACCACGCGTGTGCGGACTCCGCGCTGGCAAAATTCTTCGTCGCGACGACCCGCCCGCGTGGGTCGATGACGCGAAATTCAGCCATGGGAGGTGATTATCCCTGCCAGCGGGTTTTCAATCCGGCTTATCTCCCATTTGCCGGCCAAGCCGACCGCGAACACCCCTGGCGCAAACCTGGCAAATCCCGGGCTACACGGTGCGGGTCAACCGGTCGGCGAGCAGCTCGGCGAACCGGGCCGGATCGTCAAGCGCACCCCCTTCGGCGAGAAGCGCTGTGCCGTAGAGCAATTCGGCGGTCTCGGCAAGGGCGGCGAGCGCGGCGTCGCCCTCCGCCTTCTTTTGCGCCTCTCGCAGGCCGGTAACCAGCGGGTGGTTCGGGTTGAGCTCGAGAATCCGCTTGCCGACCGGGATGTCCTGCCCGGACGCGCGGTAGAGCCGCGCCAGCGCCGGGGTGATGCCGAAGGCGTCGGTGATCAGGCAGGCCGGCGACTCCGTCAATCGGCTGGAGAGCCGCACCTCCTTGACGTGGTCGCTCAACGTCTCCTTCATCCAGGTCAGCAGGTCGGCGAAGTCCTTCTGTTGCTCCTCGCGCTCGGCCTCGCTCTCGTCGCCTTCGGCGCTCAGGTCCACCTCGCCCTTGGCGACCGATTGCAGCGGCTTGCCGTCGAACTCTGTCACCGTTCCGACCCAGACCTCGTCGACCGGGTCGGTGAGCAGCAAGACCTCGTAGCCCTTGGCTTTGAAGGCCTCCAGGTGCGGCGACTTCAGGATCTGTTGCCGCGTCTCCCCCGTGGCGAAGAAGATCTGCTCCTGGCCCTCCTTCATCCGTTCCACATACTCGGCGAGGGTGGTGGCCTCCTCCTCACTGTGCGTCGAGGCGAATGAGCAGACTTGCAGCAGGGTCTCGCGGTTGTCGAAGTCGGACAGCAGGCCCTCTTTGACGACTCGGCCGAACTGGGTCCAGAAGCTGCGGTAGTCGTCGGGCCGCTCGGACTGCAGCTCCTTGATGGTCGACAGGACCTTCTTGGTGAGCCGCCGCCGGATGGCCTTGATCTGCCGATCCTGCTGCAGGATCTCGCGCGAGACGTTGAGCGACATGTCCTGCGCGTCCACGACGCCTTTGACGAAGCGCAGGTATTCGGGCATCAGCTGGTCGCAGTCGCCCATGATGAACACCCGCTTGACGTACAGCTGGATCCCGGTCTGCGCGTCCCGGTTGAACAGGTCGAACGGCGCGTGCGACGGGATGAACAGCAGCGCCTGGTATTCGAAGGTGCCCTCGGCCTTCATCGCGATGATTTCCAGCGGGTCGTCCCAGGCGTGGGCGACGTGCTTGTAGAACTCCTTGTACTCCTCCTCGGAGACCTCTTCTTTGGGCCTGGCCCAGAGCGCCTTCATCGAGTTGAGGGTCTCGGTTTCGAGCGTGACGGTCTCCTCGCCGCCCTCCTCCTCAGCCGGAGTCCGTCGTTCGACCTCCATCCGGATGGGCCAGGCGATGAAGTCGGAATACTTCTTGACCAGGCTGCGGATCTTCCACTCCGAGGTGTAGTCGTGCAGCTCGTCCTCGGCGTCTTCGGGCTTGAGGTGCAGCGTGACCGACGTCCCCTGTGGTGCGTCCTCGACGGCTTCGATGGTGTAGGTGCCCTCGCCGCTGGATTCCCACTTGGTGGCTTCGCTCTCGCCGGCCTTGCGGGTGAGCAGCTCGACCTTGTCGGCGACCATGAAGCTCGAATAGAACCCGATGCCGAACTGACCGATCAGTTCCTCCGACGCGGCCTCGTTCTGGGCCTCCTTCAATTGCTGACGCAGCTCGGCCGTGCCCGACTTGGCCAGGGTGCCGATCAGCCCCACCACCTCGTCCCGGGTCATGCCGATGCCGTTGTCGCGGATAGTGAGCGTCCGGGCGCTCTTATCCACCTCGATCTCGATGTGCAAGTCGGAGGTGTCGACATCGAGGTCTTTATTGCGGAAGGCTTCCAGCCGCAGCTTGTCCAGTGCGTCGGAAGCGTTCGAGATCAGCTCCCGCAGAAACGAATCCTTATTGGAGTAGACGGAGTGGACCATCAGGTCCAGCAGTTGCCGGGCCTCGGCCTGAAACTCCAGCTGCTCGACACGCGCGTTCATCAGATTGCCTGCACTTTCCTCCAGGAGACGACGATGCAAATTTACCGAGACGCGGATGGTCCGTGCCCGGGGGCTGGTCCTACCCTGAACACATGTCTGTCGCGCAACGCGAACGTGCCGCCCTCGTCGAAACCATGCGCGCAGCCGGGCCGGATGCGCCCACCTTGTGCGAGGGGTGGAAGACGCGGGACCTCGCCGCCCACCTCGTCATCCGGGAGTACCGGCCCGACGCCGCCCCGGGCATCCTGATCCCGTTCTTCGCCCCGCACACCGAAAAGGTGCAGAACCAGGTGGCCGAACGGGCCGAGTGGGACGAGCTGGTCGACAAGGTCGCATCCGGCCCGCCGCTTTACTCGCCGTTGAAGCTGCTCGACCCGGTGGCCAACGTGGCGGAGATGTTCATCCATCACGAGGACGTGCGGCGCGCGCAGCCGGGCTGGGAGCCGCGGGCGCTGGAACCCGAGCTGAGCGCCAGGCTGCGCCGCACCCTGCCGATGATGGCGCGGCTGACGCTGGCCAAGGTGCCGGGCCGGGTGGCACTGCGCACCCCGGAGGGCAAGACGATGCTGACCGCGGGAAGCGGCCCGGCCGTCACGGTGACCGGCCCGCCCGAGGAGCTGCTGCTGTTCTCGGTCGGGCGTTCGGCGCGAGTGGAGTTCGACGGCGACGCGGCCGCGGTGCAGGCCGTCCGCGAGGCCCCCAAGGGGCTGTAGCCCGAAATCACCCGAAGGCTTCGCGGAGGTCTTTCTTGATGACCTTGCCGAATTGGTTGCGCGGCAAGGCTTCGACCATCACCAATCGTTCTGGGTGTTTATAGCGGCTCAGCCCGTTCGAATGGCAATGCTGCACAAGGGATTCCAACGACACGCTCTCGGCCGACGCGGGCACCACGACCGCGCATACCCGCTCGCCGGTGCGCGGGTCGGGAACCCCGATGACCGCCACGTCGGCGACCGCGGGGTGGGTGGCCAGCACATTCTCGACTTCGAGAGCCGAAACGTTCTCGGCATTGCGGATGATCGCATCCTTGATCCGACCGGTCACGCGGACGTTGCCGTCCTGATCGACCAGCCCGAGATCTCCCGTGCGGAGCCAGCCGTCCTCGTCGAACGCGTCGGCGTCCAGCGCGGGGTCGGCGTAGCCGAGAAAGCATTGGGGACCCTTGAGGCGGAGCTCGCCCTCCTGACCGACGGGCAGTTCGCCTTCGTCGTTGCCCACCACCCGGACGCTGACCCCCCGCGTCGGCCTACCGACGGTGTGGTCCAGCGAATCCGGCGTGTCGGTGAGCGACGGTGAAGCCGCCACCGGGAACTCGGTGAGCCCCCAGGCGTTGGCGATGCCGGGAAGACCGAAGGCTTCCCGGATCTGGCGACCGAGTTCGGCGGTGATGGGCGCGCCGCCGGCCAGGCAGCCGCGCAGGAACGGGAACAACGGCCGGTCGCCGTGGGCTCGCTGGGCTTCGAGGAAGCCGAGGAAAAAGGGGGTCGCGGTGCCCAGGAAGGTCGGGTTGTGCGCCGCGATGGAGTACGGCGTCGCCGGCGGGTCGAATACCTCGAACAGCGCCAACCGCATGCCGGTCCGCAGCGCGGCGGCCAGCATCACCGCGCCGCCGATGTGCGCGACCGGAAAGGCGATGGGATCGACATCGTCGCCGGTGATGCCGATCGCCTCGACCAGCCCGGTCGCGCCGGCCATCACCGATGCGTCGGTATGGCAAATCCCTTTGGGCGCGGCGGTGGTTCCCGACGAGTAGTAGACCCATCGCGCATCGCGGGCCGAAGCCGGCGGCGGCGGGAGCGCACCGGCGTCCGCCTGAGGCAGCCGAAGCTCGCCGCCGGCCGGCGGCGTCACCAAGTCGACGGTGATGACCTTGAAACCTCGACTCGCGGACAGGGCCCGCGCCAGGGCGCCATGATCGAATCCGCGCCAAAGCTCGGGCACCACAAGGTATTCCGAGGAGAGCTGCTCGGTGATGAAACCGACCTCGTGCTCCCGCAAGATCGGGATGATCGGGTTTTGCACCGCACCGAGCCGGGCCAGCGCCGCCATGACGACCACGGTCTCCAGCGTGGTCGGCAACTGCCAAGACACGACGGTTCCCGCGCGGATCCCCAAAGCGGCGAACGCGGCGGCCGTCGCGCAGGCGGCATCGTGGAACTGCCGCGCCGTCAGCGTGCGCGCGTGGTCGTCGGCGAGCAGCGGCCGGGGCGATTCCGCCCGCGCCGCGTCGGCGACCAGCCTCCAGTAGGTGACGTCGCTTCCGATGCTCATTCGCTCGTCGGATTGACCTGTGTCGGGCGGAATCCGGAGTGCGCTATGCCAACCGAAACGCCGCTGCCGATGGGACCCGTGCGGTCGACGAGTACAGCCGAACCGGTGGCCACCCCGTCGTGGCTGTAGTGGGTCAGCGAGGCCATGCCGATGTGTGGGCCTTCCGGCAGTCGGCTCAGCGTGAGCGTGTAGTCGGCATTGATGAACTGCAAACCGTTTGTTCCCCAATTGGCAAGGGAGGCAGTGATATCGGCTGCCATGGCGGCGCGGGTGAACGGGCTGAGCGGTTCACCGCCGATGAGCGAGCGGGTTTCGCAAAGCCAGGTGTATTTCTGGCCGGAGGCGTCGACCCATTCGGGGTCGCGATTCTGCAATTCGGTGCCCCATCCGTAGGTGCGCATGAAGAGCGTCGGTTGGGCGCCGTCCTCGATGGGCAGCGGCGGCATCTGTGGGTTCGGCGACCACACCTGCCCCTCTGGCTGGGGGCCGCGCCGCAGGAACAAGGCGCTCCCCCGCGCAACCGGGAGACCGTGCTGGGTGAGGACGACCTCGACGAGCCGCAGCCGCCGCCGGTCGTGGTGCACGGTGGTATGCACCTCCATGGGTTCCAGCGCGACCGGTGCGGGAAGGTCGACGGTCAGGCGGGCGGGTTGAAGTTCCGGGTCATCGACCGCGCGTTCCACCGCCCACCCGAGGAGTCCGCCGACGACGTGTCCGCTGAGCGACGGGCCCCACCCACCGCGCGCGATCGGGTTTGGCACGAAACGGGTTTCGTCGCGCAGGAAGTATGGCTCCTGCGCCGCCGAATCGACGTCATCGGGCACGAGATTCGTTTCGGTCAATGCGCGACGCTCCGCCCGGAGTTGGGATCCCTCATGCAAGGATGGCAACAGTAGATATTACAGTTACCGGCCACAGTCGCCCCGGGTCGACCCGATTCAGGCAGGTTATACCGCGGCTCAGGCGATCGCCGCGCCCACCAGGTGGCCGATCACGTACGTGATCGCCAATGCGAGACCGCCTCCGATGACGTTGCGGAGCACAGCGCGGCCCTTGGGCGCTCCGCCCAAACCGGCCGACACCGCCCCGGTGATGACCAGCGCGACGAGCACCGCCGCGACGGTGACCGGGATCCGCCACGCCGCCGGCGGAACCAAGATCGCGATCAGCGGCAGCAGGGCCCCGATTGCGAACGACAACGCCGAAGACGACGCCGCCTGCCAGGGATTGGTCAGCTCCTCGGGATTGATGCCCAGTTCGACTTCGGCGTGCGCGAGAAGCGGATTGTGGTCGGTGAGTTCCTCGGCGACGGTGCGGGCGGTCGCGGCCGTCAGGCCTTTCGCCTCGTACAAGGCGGCGAGCTCGTCCATTTCGGCGACCGGATCGTCGCGCAGCTCCTGGCGTTCCTTGTGCAGCAGCGCCTTCTCGGTGTCACGTTGGGTGCTGACCGAAACGTATTCGCCCAGCGCCATCGACACCGCTCCGGCGACCAGTCCGGCGGTGCCGGCGGTCAACACGGGAGCGCGTTCCACCGTCGCGGCCGCGACCCCCACCACGATGCCCGCCGTGGACACGATTCCGTCGTTGGCGCCCAGGACTCCGGCGCGCAGCCAGTTCAATTTCGACGACACCGAACCCACGTGCGGCTCGGACGGATGGGGATGCGACGGGCTCGACACGGCCGCAACGATATACATCAAAGACCCGCCGGACTAGCAAACATAGCCTTGCCAAACGGTTTACTCCCGCTTGTCGGGCTACCCAAAGGTGCCGCGTCTGGCTGGCGCCGAGCCGCGACACATAAACGCCTGCGACGACACGCCGTCGCGGATCGCAGCGGTTTATGTCTCGCGGTACCTGAGCCGACCGTCCGCCTTCCGTGGTCGGGGTGCCGCGTGCACGACCCAAAGCTCCGCATGGGCCTCTCACAGCCGTTGCATAGGCAAGCTATCTATGGTCGGTTGATGTAAGGGGGGATTCTGAGGAATTCACCAGTAGTCAGACAGGGTGAAGAACTATGAAACTTAAGCAATTTCTTGGGGGGATGACCGTTGCCGGCGCTCTGAGCGCTGCGGCGTTGGGCATGGGTTCCGGTGCGGCCAGCGCCGCTCCCGGCGGGCCGCCGCCTGGCCCGGCAGGCAACCATGGCGCACCCGCTCCCGGGGGCATTCATCCCCCGAACGCACCCGGCGATCCGGGCGGACCTGGGGGCCCCGGCGGGCCGGGCGGACCTGGGGGCCCCGGCGGTCCCGGCGGGCCGCAGGGCGGACCTGGTGGGCCAGGTGGCCCCGGTCACCCGGGCGGGCCAAATGGTCCCGGTGGACCCGGAGGCCCCGGAGGCCCCGGAGGGCCCGATCATCCAGGCGGACCCGGCGGCCCGGGCGGGCCCGACCACCCAGGCGGCCCCGGCGGCCCCGGCGGACCGGGCGGACCGGGCGGTCCGTGGCACGGAGATCCTCAGCGCGGCTACTTCCGCGGCGCCCCGTGGGGTGACGGTCCGGCGCCTTGGGGACCCGGTGCGCCGCCTCGCCCCGCGTGGGACCGGCCGCTCCCCCCGCCCGGTGGATATTGGGGGTACGGTCCGATCAACTACTGGGGCTATCAGGAGACCCCGGTGTGGGACCCCGGCTTCAATCAGTGGGGCTTCTGGTTCTTCGGAGTGTGGATTCCGCTGTAAACCGCAGTAAGCACGACGCCCGCTTCGCCACCCGGCGGGGCGGGCATCGTGCTGCTTGTCGATAACCTGGCTCGCAGGTGGCGAATCACCCCGCACCGCAGACGTTTATGCCGCCCCGGCATGCGGACCGAATGAAAAGAATTGCCGCGGTGGGACCTTTGGCCTCTCGGTGGGGGTACTACGCCGTTGCATCGATGCCGTATGGCCCTCGATTGACGTGTCTCGATAGCGAAACATCGAGGTCACGGTTTGGGTTTCCCCCTGCCAGAGTAATCGACCGATGAGGAGGCGCGATGTCCACGCGGCCCGCACGAGACCCTCGCGTAACCCTTCTCTACTTGGTCACATTCGCCGTCGCGATGGTCGCGGGAATGTGCGCTTTGGTGGCGCTCGTCGCCGGCTCGCCGCTTCAATTCGGCTTCGCGCTGGCCCTTTTCGGCGCCGGGTGGATCGCCTCCGACTTCATCGATCGGACGGGTGAGCTCGGGCAGGAGCGCTTCGCCCGGCAGCATGTCGCCATCGTCGCCCGCCCGGCCCAGGCGTATCGACCCTCCCGCGTGGTGCACACCGGTCACCGCGATCCATTCCCGCGATCCGCTCCTCGCGCCGCGAGCGCGGTGGCCGCCTGACGGTCGATCAGTTCTTGATGCCGACTGTGATCAGGTCGGAAACGACGCGTGTCCAGACCGGCCGCGGGATGCGGCGCTGCTCGCTGACGACGAACCCGGCGTCTTCGAACATCGTGCGCATCTCCGTCGGCGACGCATTGTGTTGCGGCTTCCACCTATTGGCCGACGGTGCCTGGAGTCGCCGTTGCCGCGCACTGAGGGCCGATACGGCCACCAGTCCGCCGGGCGCCAGCACGCGGTGGAATTCGCGCAGCGCCGCCGGCTGATCGAAGAAGTGGAACGCCGAGGTGGTCACCACCGCGTCGAGGGCCCCGTCGTCGAAAGGGAGCCGCTCCGCAGGGCCACGTAACCACTGCACCCGGTCGGTTCGGGCGCGCGCCTGGCCGAGCATGCCCTCGGACATGTCGACACCGTAGATCTCGTCGGGCTGGAGCTCGCGCGCGATCCGATCACTGAGAATGCCTGTGCCGCAAGCGATATCGGCTATCTTGTGGGCATGGTGAGCACGCAGTTGCGCTATCACCTCGTCGTGCGGCGGACGATATACCCACTGCTGCAACAACGGCAGGTCGTAGACCGGGGCCAGGAAGCTCCAGAGCCGCGTGACCGCGTCGTTGAGTCCTCGGCGGCTCGGCTCCGTCATTCGCCCAGAACCGAGCTGTAGTAGATCGTGTCGGCGACGGACACCGAGTCGTTGGTCTGGGGAATCGCCGCGAGCCCGCTGCCGGCCAGCAGCTCACTCATAGGCTTGCCGACCGTCCGCCAGCCGAGATCCTTCAGGTAGTCGGCGACGTCGTTGCGCTCACCGTCGAAACCCAGCTCCTCCCAATCCAACTCGAAGCCGTGCTCGCGCCACTTGGCGGTGGCCCGGCGCATCATTTCGCGCGCCTTCTCGACGTCTTGCTGCGGACGGTCCGGGATGGCTTCGACGGCCAGCCTGCTGCCCTCGGCGCTCAGCGCGGAGATGTTGTCGAGCAAGCGGTCCTGCGCCTCGGGCGGCAGGTACCCGAAAAGACCCTCCGCGATCCAGGCGGTTGGGCGGCTCTTGTCAAAGCCCGCATCCACCAGAGCTTTCGGCCAGTCGCTGCGCAGATCAATGGCGACGGCGCGCAGGTCTGCCCGCGGGGCCGCGCCCAACTTCGCCAGGGTGGCGGTCTTGAACTCGATCACCGCCGGCTGGTCGATCTCGAAGACCGTCATGTCGGCAGGCCATGCCAACCGGTAGGCACGCGCGTCCAGGCCGGAAGCCAGGATTACGGCCTGGCGGATCCCGGCCTGCGCCGCGTCGTGGAAGAAGGCGTCGAAGAATCGGGTGCGGGCGGCCATCGCCAGGGGCATGTGCTCGAGCTTCCAACCGGATTCGTGGTCGTCGACGTCAGCGGCGACGAGGTCGCCGTCGACCCATCGCGTGAAGAAGTCCACTCCGACCGCGCGAACCAGCGGCTCGGCGAATCGGTCTTCGATAAGCGGGTTGTCAGCCCTGGTCGCGATCGCTCGGGCCGCGGCCACCATCGTGGCGGTCGCGCCCACGCTGGTGGCCAGATCCCAGCTGTCGTTGTCTGTGCGTGGCATGCGTCTTCCCCTCGCAGTCATGGCGATACTTAGCCAGTATAACGACCCGCGAGGGGCGAAGAGTTCCCGAGCCAGCCGGGCCCTACCGCGGGCCGGGCCCTCCCGGCCCACCTGGGCCACCAGGCCCACCCGGTCCCCCGGGTCCTCCCGGACCACCAGGCCCGCCGGGTCCGCCCGGCCCATTCACCGCCGGGACCCAGGGAACGCATTGATGCAAGTCCGCGCTCCAGATAAACCCTTCAGCACAATTGGGATCGGCCCGGCCGATCGCCGGCGCCGAAACCGCGATCACCGGCAACATCGCCAAAACGAGTGCGACGGCCCAGAGCATCCGGCCGCGCACCGGGGGCGTCATTGCTGCACACGTCATGTCGGTCTCCTCCCCGCCGATGACACTCGGTTCAAATGATTTTGCGACACGAAACCGGTTGGCGGTGCTGTTATTCGGTAACCAGCTCGAACACCGGGATGACGCGGTCGGTGCGCTCCTGGTAGTCGCCGAAGCCCGGCGCCCGCTCGACCACGATCCGGTAGACGGAATCCCGCTCGTCGCGCGGCAATTCGCGCACGGTCGCCGGCTTGGGCTCCTGTGAGCCGATCTCCACGGTCACCCGCGGATGGGCGCGAATGTTGTGCACCCAAGCGGGGTTCTTCTCCCGGCCCGCGGCGGACCCGACGACGTAGATCCTGCCGTCGACATCGAAGTAAGCGACGGGGTTTACCCGCTGCGCACCGCTTCGTGCCCCGGTCGAGGTCAACAGCAGCAACGGGAAGCCCTCGAACTGCCCGCCGACCTTGCCGCCGTTGCGGCGGAACTCCTCGATGTTGCGCTCGTTGAATTCGCGCTCCGAATGCATTTCGTCGTCGCCCATCTCCCCATCCTGGCACGGGGGCAGCCCCACAGGGCCCGCGCGGGATTGATCGTCGCCGAATGCGGGTATCACCAGGCAATCCCATCGGGGGGGTATCCGCTTCCGTAGAAACGAAGTGAGCACGAGATGGTCGGCTGGCTGGACAGGCTGCAGCGACGAAACCGCGCCGCCGGCGTGGTTATCGGGGTCGTCTACAAATATCTGGATGATCAAGGCGGCTACCTATCCGCCTTGATCACCTACTACGGGTTCGTATCCCTGTTCCCGCTACTGCTGCTGTTGACCACCGGCCTCGGAGTGGTGCTCGCCGGACGCCCCGACCTGCGGGAACAGGTGCTGCACAGCACGTTGAGCCAATTCCCGGTCATCGGCGATCAGCTGCATCAGCCCGCAGGGCTCAGCGGAGGAACCGTCGCCGTGGTCGTCGGCATCGCCGGCGCCCTCTACGGCGGCCTTGGCGTGGGTCAGGCGGTGCAGAATGCCATGGACTCGGTGTGGGCCGTCCCTAGGAACAAGCGTCCGGACCCCGTCCGCTCACGACTGCGCAGCTTGATGTTGCTGTTGGTCCTGGGCTCGGCGGCCATCGCCGCCACGGTCCTGTCGGCGGCCGGCCAGGCGACAGGAGCGCTGGGCGTCTTCGGAAAGATCGGCATCGCGCTGGTGGCCGTGGCGATCAACGCGATGATTTGCCTGGTGGCGTTTCGCGTCACCACCGCGCGGGAGCTGACGTATCGCCAGGTGCTGCCCGGAGCGCTTGCGGCAGCGGTCATTTGGCAGATCCTGCAGTGGGGCGGCGCCGGATACATTCGGCACACCGTGAAGTCGGCCAGCGCGACCAACAGCGTCTTCGCCTTGGTTCTGGGATTACTGGCCTTTCTGTTTCTAGTGTCGTCAACGCTGGTTCTGTGCGCCGAGATCAATGTCGTTCTGGTGGAACGCCTTTACCCGCGGGCGTTGCTCACGCCCTTCACAGACAACGCGGAACTTACGCCGGCCGACCGCAAGACCTACACCAAGAAGGCGAAAGCCGAACGCGTCAAGGGCTTTCAGCGCGTCAGCGTCAGATTCGGAGACCTCACCGGTAAGGCGACCCGGCCCCGGACGCCGACGACGCCCACCGTCCGGGGCGGGCCCGCCGGCTGATCAGTTGCCGCGTCCGGTCTGTTCCTGCAACTCGTCGATGAGCTCGGACGCCTGCGCCTTGGTCAAATCATCGGGAACGTCCCGGCCCGCTTCCTGGGCCAACGTTTGCAGGTAGCTGCGCTGCGGACCGGTCATCGGCTCGTCGCCGGTCACCCACTGGGACGTGTCCTTCTCCGGATTCTCGCTCGGCGCCTGTCGCGTGTCGTCAGTCATGTCCTTCACCTCCGCGAGGAGGGATAACCATCGCACGTACGTTCGAAACCTGCGCCACGCCGCTCGCCGTGGCCGGCCCTTTGCAAGAATCGGTTGCTATGTCGCGCTCCTTCGACATCCGCATCGAATCGCCCGCCAGCGTGGAACAAATCCACGCGGCGTTTGGGCGGGAGGACTACTGGCTGGCCCGCCTGAAAGCGAGCAACGCCCCCACCACGCTGGATTCGCTGGAAGTCGACGCCGACGGCACGGTGAGCATGCGGGCAACCCAACACGTATCCCGGCAGATAATGCCCGCGCTGATTGCCAAGGTCGTCCCCGGGGAGCTGAAGATCGTTCACAGCGAGACGTGGCGATCGATCGGTGATGGCGAAGTCCGCGGGCAGATCAACGTCGTGTCCTCCGGCGGTCTGGGGTCAGGGCGCGCGGACGCGGTCATGGCGCCCGCCGGAGACGGGGCTCGACTGCGCTTCGCCGTGGAGGTGGCGATGAGGATCCCGTTGGTGGGCCGCAAACTCGAGAAATCGATGCAAGCCGATCTGACCCAAAGCCTGCCAGCGTTGCAGCGCTTCACCACCACCTGGATCGCCGAGAACCCCTGACGCTCGGCCGGTCGTCGTCAGTCCGCCAAAGCCGCGGGTTCGACGGCGACCAATTCGGTGAGGCCGCTGACGGTGAGGATCGGCATCAGGATCGGGTGGGCGATCAGGTTGATGTGGTCGGCGTGGGAGAACAAGGCATTGATGGCGGCGCTGTCGAGGTACTCGACGCCGCTGAGGTCGACGGTGAGCGGACCACCGCTCGCGGCTTCTCCGCTGATGTTGGTGAGGGCCTGCACGAAGTCGTCGATGTTGCTCAGATCGATCTCCCCGGCCGCGACCAACATCAGCTCCCCGTCGGCGCGGCGCGCGGTGTCGAGGGAGAGCGACGTGGGCATCATGTGATCCTCGCGGATAGGTGAACCGTGGTTCCGGCGGCATCAGGATTGATGGTGACGTCATTCATGAGCCCCCGCATGAGGGCAATACCCCGTCCCCGGTGGGGATAACTAGCCGGTTGCGGAGTTTTCCACGAGCCGGTGTCGGTGATGGTCAACTGCACCCGGTCGACCAGTGCGGTCGCGCCCAGCTTGATGGTGCCTTCCCGCTGGCCCCGGTGACCGTGCTCGATGGCGTTGGCGACGGCCTCCCCGGCGGCGACCAGCACGTTCATCGCCTGTTCCGGGTCCAGTCGGGTGCGTGTCAGCCAGGTGCGGAGCGCGGTTCGTGCCGGCGCCAAGTGACTGACATCGGCCGGGAACGTCAGCTCCAGTGGAGCGGGATGACGGTAAAGCAGAACGACAACGTCGTCCTGATACCCGCCGCTAGGGGCCAGACCGGACATGATGTGGTTCGCCAATTCGTCCAGCGTCTCCCCGCGCCCGTCCTTCACGAATTCGGCGGCCCTGGAGATGCCCTGCCCCAACGCGGTACGGCGACGTTCGACCAGGCCGTCGGTATAGAGCAGCAAGGTGGCGCGCGCCGGCACAGTCGCCCGGGCCTCGGGGCGAGACCAGTTGGGCCGTACCCCCAACGCGATGGTGTGGCCGTCGTCGAGCATCTGGGTGGTGCCATCCGCGTGCACCAGGATGGGCGGCGGGTGCCCGGCACTGGAATAGACCAGCTCGCCGGTCTCGGGGTTGAGCACCGCGCAGACGGCGGTGGTGCATTGCGCGCCGGGCAGCCGTGCGGCGAAGCGATCCATCCCGGCGAGAGCCGCCCCCGGGCTCGGGTTTTCGAACAGCAACGCGCGGCACGCGCTGCGCACCTGCCCCATCACGGTCGCGGCGGCCAGGCCATGCCCGACGCAGTCGCCGACGACCATCGCGATACGGCCGTCTTCGAGGTCGACGATGTCGTACCAGTCGCCGCCCACCTGCAAGGGGCGGCTGGCGGCCTGATAGCGCACGGCGAACCCGTGCGGCAGATCAGCGGGACCCAGGATCGCGTGCTGGAGCGCCAGGGCGGTTTCGCGCTGCTGGTCAACCTGATGGACCCGCTGCAGGCCCTGGCCGAGCCGGCCCGCCAGCACGGTCAGCAGGGTCTGGTCTTCGAGCGTGAACGGCCGGCGTTCGGCCAAATCGATCCAGACCACAAGCACGCCCTCGGGGTGCTGCAGCGCGATGCCCGCCGTCCCGGGCTCCCCCGTGCTGGGGGTGAGGAGGTCGCCATCGCGCAACGCGCTGAGCACGTGCTGGGTACGGGGTGGCAGGTCTGCCCACTGCGCGGGCTCACCGACCGACACGACTTGTGTTGGGCCATAGGCGGTTCCGGTGGAAGAACTCTGAGCCGGAAAGGTGACGGCGACGACGCGGCGGGCCCGCCACAGCCGGCGCAATTCCTCCGCCGCGGCGTTCACCGCGTCGTCCACGCTGTCGGCTAGGGCGAGTTCCTGGTTGAGCGCGTGTTCGCGGCCCGCCGCGAGCGCCAGGGCGATGGCCGCGTGCCGGGCGAAGTCGCTGACGAGCTCGAGGTAATCGTCGCCAAAGGGCGACTGCTGCGGGTCGCGAGCGACGGCGATGACGCCTAGCACCGCGCCGTCGGCGATCAGCGGCATCACGATCGCGGAGCGTTCGCCGACGTCGGTGAAACCCTCGATCGGGTATTGGAAGGAGTCGGTGATGAGCGGCAGGCCGCGCCGCGCGACACCGCCCGTGGTGGAGCCGTCCATCGGCACCTGGCGACCGATCACTTCCGAGGAGTATCGACCGGCGGTGGCGGCCACGACCAGGGTGTCGACCTCGTCGGCGGGCAGGTCCGGCTCCTTTGGAACCAGCAGGATCGCTTGCTCGGCGCCGGCCAACTCGAGCGCCCGGTTGACGATCAGCTGGAGCGGTCCGGTCTGGGGGTCGCCGGACAGCAGCGCGGTGGTGATTTCGCGGCTGGCCTTCGTCCATTTGGCGGATTCGCGTTCCCGCTCGAAGAGGCGCGCGTTGTCGACGGCCGCCGCCGCGGCGGTCGCCAGGGCCCGCACGGCCGCTGCCTGGGAGTCGGAAAACGCTCGGCCGGCCACGTCGTCGGCGAGGTAGAGGCTGCCGAAGTCCGCTCCGCGGACCGTGATCGGAATCCCGAGCAGCGCGCGCACCGGCGGATCGTGGTCTTGCAGCGCGCCGGCCTGCGGATGGGCACTCACGTCGGCGAGCCGGAGACCCTCACCCACCGGCAGATCACCGAGCAGCCGCGCCGTGTCGTCGTCGATCCCCGCGCGCACGAATGAGACGAAGGCGCCATCGGGAGCGCGGATGCCCAGGGCTGCGTAGCGGCAGCCGGTCAGCTCCATCGCCCCCTTGACGATTCGGTGCAGGGTCACGTCGAGGTCGAGGTCCGAACCGATTTCGCTGATGACGCGGACCAGTTGTTCCATCTGGTCGCGGGCTTCCACCAGCTCGTCGAGCTGCTCGTGGATCTGGCTGACCAACTCGCGCCGGCCCTGCCAGGTGAACGCCGATCCACCTCCCCCTTCATTGCCCATGGATACAAACCTAACGGTTCACACTGCCCGGCCCTAGGGTGGCGGCGGGCTTCGGCGCGACGAGAGCTTTACTCGATCTTGACCATGCATTGAATCGCCCCACCGACGATGACCGATGTGAGTACGCTTCCATCGGTGGAACTGGGGGTTTTGGGACCTCTGCAGGTTCGGCTAGGCGGGGCGCCCGTCGTCATCCCGGGCGCCAAACCTCGCGCGATCCTTTCGATGCTGGGTTTGCACGGCGGCTCCGTCGTCGCGGCCGACACGCTCGTCGAACTGCTCTGGGGCGAGGACCCACCGCGCACCGCGGCCAAGGCGCTGCAAACCCACATCTCGTCCCTACGTCGCGCGCTGGGTGACGGCTTCGTCTTGACGGCGGGCGCGGGCTGGACGCTGGCCGAGACGCAGGTGGACGCCGCGCGGTACAAGTCGGCCGCCCGGCTGGGACGCGACGCCGCCGCCGCCGGTGACATCGGCCAGGCGGTGGCCCGTTTCGAGGAGGCACTCGCCCTCTGGCGCGGGATCCCGGAGCTGCCCGACAGCCGGCGGGGAACCTCCGAGAAAACGCGGTGGATCGAGGGCCATGCGGCGCTGGTGGAGGATCGGGCCGATGCGCTGCTCGCGACCGGCCGGGCCGCGGAGATCATCGGGGAGCTCGAGGCCGCGGTCGCCGACGCGCCGCTGCGTGAGCGGCGGTGGGGCCAGCTCATGCTCGCGCTGTATCGCGCCGGCAGGCAGGGCGAAGCGCTTGGCGCATACCAGCGTGCGCGTGCGCTGCTGGCCGACGAACTGGGCGTTGACCCCGGCCCCGAGCTCCGCCGGCTGGAAGCCGCGATCGTCGCACAAGACTCCTCGCTGGAAACGCCTGCTGCACAGCAGCTTTCGTCGGTCACTCGTGCTGTCACCTTCCTGCTGACAGACATCGAAGGGTCGACGGCCGCGTGGGAGGCGGACGCCGCGGCGATGGCGGTGGCGCTGGCACGACACGACGAGGTCGTCGAACAGGTCGTGACGTCGCGCGGCGGGCGGCTGATCAAGACGCGCGGCGAGGGCGACGCGACATTCTCGGTTTTCGATCGGCCCTCGGCGGCTGCCGCCGCGGCCATCGAGCTCCAAGACGCGATCGTGCACGAGCCGTGGGCGCTGCGCGAACCCATGCGTATCCGCGTGGCTTTGCACACCGGGGAGGTCGAGCTCCGCGACGGCGACTACTTCGGTCGCGCCGTCAACCGCGCCGCTCGCCTCCGGTCGCTGGCCGCCGGCGGCCAGATCTTGTGCTCGGGTGCGACGGCGGAGCTCGTCATCGACTCGCTGCCCGACGACGTTGTGCTGGCCGACCTGGGAACCCGCCAACTGCGCAACCTGGCGCGACCGGAACACGTTTTCGAGCTTCAACTGCTTACCGTCGACGCCCCCGGTCCGGCGGCTCCCACCGAGCCGCCGCTGGAACGCCCTAGCCTGCCTGCGGTGCTCGCCGGGCGCGGCCCGTTCGTCGGGCGGGGCCACGAGCTCGAGCGACTGGCTTCGGGCTGGCAGACCGCGCTCGCCGGGGGCACCCACGCGATGCTGATCGCCGGGGAACCGGGGGTCGGCAAGACACGCCTGGCCGGCGAGTGGTCCCGGCAGGCCCACGACCAGGGCGCACTCGTGATCTACGGCCGATGCGACGAGGACCTTGGCGCGCCGTACCAGCCCTTCGCGGAAGCGCTGCGTTCGCTGGTGCCGTGCCTGGGTGCAAGCGGGCTCCGCGGGCTGCGCGGCGTGGAGGCGCTACTCACGCTCATTCCCGGGCTGGCCGATGTCCTCCCCGATCTGGCGGCACCGACGCGGGCCGATCCGGACACCGAACGCTATGCGCTGTTCGACGCGGTCGTCGCGCTGCTGGCGATGGCTTCCGCGCACGCGCCCGTCGTGCTGATCCTCGACGACCTGCACTGGGCGGCCAAGCCCACGCTGCTGCTGTTGCGGCATCTGCTGCGTTTCGGTGAGCAGGCCCGGCTGCAGATCATCGGCACGTATCGCAGCACCGATCTCGACCGCGCCCACCCTCTGGCCGCGATGCTCGCCGACTTGCACCGCGACGGCACCGCCAGTCGCTTAGCGCTGAGCGGTCTCGACGAGGACGACGTGACCACCTACGTCGCGGAGGCCGGCTACAACGACGAAGAGCTCGCCCGGGCATTGGCCTCGGTCACCGGAGGCAACCCGTTCTTCCTCATCGAGGCGCTGCGCCACGTGGACGAAAGCGGCGGCCGCTGGGACCAGAGCACCCTGCCCCAGGGGGTGCGCGAGGCGGTAAGCCGCCGTCTTTCGCGGCTTCCGGCCGAGGCCAACAAGGCGCTCGCCGCGGCCGCTGTCGTCGGGAGCCGGTTTGCACTGGAACTGGTCGAACGCGTGGTCGGCGACGACCTGGTCGATGCGTTCGACGAGGCGTGTAAGGCAGGCATCGTCATCGAAGAGCCCGGCGGCCGTTACCGGTTCAACCACGCGATCGTTCGGCAGTCGCTGCTGGCCGAATTGCCGTCGGTGCGGCGCATGCGGTTGCACCAGCGCATCGCCACCACGTTGGAAAGCGAGCCCGGCGCCGACGAGGAACTGCTCGCCGAACTGGCGTATCACTACTTCGAATGCGCGTGGGCGGGCAACGCGGCGAAGGCGGTCGAATACTGCAGGCGCGCGGCGGATCAGGCGATGACACGGCTCGCCTACGAGGGCGCGGCCGACCTCTACGACCGCGCATTGCACGCCCTGGAAGAGATCGACGACGAGCTGCCCGACCGCGACGACCAGGTTGCCGCGCTGCTGATCGCGCGCTGCGAGGCCCTGCTGGCCGCGGGTGACGTGGCGTCGGCAGCCAGTGCCGTCGCTCAATTGCAAACGGCCACGGTCGATTCCGCCCAACTCGCGGCATGGGCGACATGCTTCGACGGCCAATTGTCGATGCTGATTCACCCCGAGCGGCTCGACGAGATCGAGGCCGCGGTGGGCGCCGCCGCCAACAAACTGGCGGAATTGGGCGATGCCGCAGGAGAAGCGAAGGCGCACACCGTTCGTGCCGGGTGCCTGGCCCGGCTGGGCAGGATCGGCGACTGTGAGATCGCCCTGGACGACGCCCTCACCGCGGCGCGGCGCGCCCGTGAACACCGCCGGGTGAACGCGGTGCTGGCCCAGGC
>NZ_LZJB01000301.1:0-716 GCF_001666895.1 Mycobacterium sp. E3298 | reverse complement strand
GGCGGTCGCCGATCAACAGCGCCACCACGATCCCGGTGATGATGAACAGCGCGTACGCGCGAATGGGCAGGGGCCCAAGGTGCCAGACACCCTGCGGCGGGCTGGGAAAGTACGTCGGCAACGTCGTCATCGGGCGGACGCCTTCTGCCGGACGCCGGCGGCCAGTTCCTCGGTCAGTTCCCGCAGCGCGGGCAGGCCACCCGCACCGAGCGCCGACACCAGCGCCGAACCGACGATCACGCCGTCGGCGTAGCTGCCGATTTGGGCGGCCTGCTCGCGCGACCGCACCCCGAGGCCGACGCCGACGGGTATGTCGGACACCGCCTTCACGCGCTGCACCAACTCGGGCGCGGCCTGCGACACCGCGTCACGCGCCCCGGTGACGCCCATCGTGGAAGCGGCGTAGACGAATCCGCGTGACGCGTCGACGGTCATGGCCAACCGTTCCGGCGTCGACGACGGCGCGACGAGAAAAATGCGGTCCAACCGATGCTCCTCAGCTGCCGTCAGCCACTGCCCGGCTTCGTCGGGGATGAGGTCAGGAGTGATCAAGCCGTGCCCGCCGGCCGCCGCGAGGTCGCGCGCGAACGCGTCGACCCCGTAGCGCACCACGGGATTCCAATAGGTCATCACCACCGCGCGGCCGGCGGGCACGGCTTGATCACTCCTGACCTCATCCCCGACGAAGCCGGGCAGTGGCTGACGGCAGCTGAGGA
>NZ_LZJB01000300.1:0-17296 GCF_001666895.1 Mycobacterium sp. E3298 | reverse complement strand
GGGAGGTACGGCTTGTATTCGAGGAGGTCGGCGCCGGCGTGGGTATCCGCAGAAATGACAGTGTAGCGGGACGGGGTCTCAGGGGTGGCCATCAATCATCTCCTCAATGAGAATGCGACACCGGTCATTGTCTCGTGGCCGATAACTATGCATGATGAATGTTTCGTTCGGCGGATTCAACCCCGTCCCGGAGCCAGGGCAGTTCTAGATGGGATCGAACGCCGAGATAAGCCATGCGCCATGGACTTTGATCAAGCTGACCATGACGCTGCTGGCGGTCTGGACCGGCTCAGGTTGATCCTTGCTCGTTGTGGTCTGATCGAGGAAGACCAGCACCCTGGCCGTTTCTGGGTGCAGCTCGCTGATGACCGCGCGCTTGACCGCTGCTTGGGTATTGACGGCTTTCTGCTTGGCTGCGGGCGCCACGATTTGGTCGGCAAATTTGCCGTAGTACGTCAAGAAGTCACCGGTCAGGTGTGACTTTGCACCGGCCAGGTCGCTTTCCAGTTTGTCGGGTGTGTAGGACAGCAGCGCGACGGTCCCCTCGGTTGCGGCACCGATCACCGCCTTTGCCGCAGCGTCGTTGGTCTGCTGGTCGTGTCGATATTGGCCAAAGTACAGTGTGGCGGTTGCGGCGGCGGCCGCTACCAACAGCAGACCGATGATGAGTAGCGGCCAGTGCGATAGTGCGGTTCGTATCCGGGTGCGGCGCGTCTCGCTGGCGGCGTCTGCGGTCGTCCTTTGATCGTCACCGGTAGTGTCGTCGCGCTGGTCGTCGCTGGCCCCTGCGAGGGCGAGTTCAACGTTGGTGAGGTTGTCGTTTTCGAGCTGCCCGATGGTCATGGGATGAACTCCATGCTTGACATCTTGATTTTCCCGCCGTCTCGGGCCAGTTTGACGCTGAGCCGCCAAGAACGCGGCTGCTCGGGGGCGCCGGTGGTATTGGAGAGCGTGGAGCTGGCGGCAACGGCCACGACTGCGGTGTCCTCGGTCATGGATTCCAGGCACGCGGCTTGCACGGTCGTCTTGGCCGAGACCTTCGCGGTCTGAGCGGCTTTGACGAACTCCGCGGCCGCGCCGCGGAAGTCATCTCTGAACTGCCCGGTCGAGCTGTCGATGATGCGCTGTACGTCGTCTTTGGCGCTGTCCGCGCTAATCGACATCAGGGTGACCACGACTTGTCGTGCGGCCGCTGTGAATTCCGCGGCACGCTGTTGCTTGTCTAGCAGCTGATTGTGGTGTCGGACCATGACAGCACTCGCGACGAGAAGCGCTGCGGTGCAGAGCATCCCGACGGACGCGACCATCGTGGTTCGTTTCGGGCGGTGGAAGTATGTCTTTCTCTGCCGCCGGGGCGCCTTGCCGCCTTGATCGGGCAGTTCAGTGGCATCGGTGATGTCCCGATCGGTGACGTCATCCGCGGGAGTTGCCGACGCATCGTCGGCTGGGGTCTCAGCGATTTCTGCCGATGCGGTGTCGGTTGCTTCTGACTGTTGGTGTTGCCGCATGGACTGGACGCGGGCCCGGGCAGCGGCGGCGAGCGCTTCGGCTTCGGCAGCTTCTGCCTCCGCTGCCTCGAGAAGCTGAGCATCGACGGGCCGCTCGGAGGTGACATCGAGAGGACTCGCGTCCCGTTTCGGGAACGAACTGGCGGCGGGCATTGCCGTGCTCTCTCCGTTTCCGCCGCGTGCGAGCGAAGCTGGCCGGGCGATTGGTTGATACAAGCGGCTAGTAGCGCACAAGGTAGCGTCGTGCGGCGCAGTCTTGGACTGCAGTTCCCGCTGAGTGAGCATTCACCTCGGCGCCTGCCGAGCACCGAATTACCAGTGGCGCACCGAACACAATGCGCCTTTGACGCCGTTGTTGGTGGCCACGACTGCCCCGTCTATGGCGAGTTCGCAGTGAAAGTCCGGCGTGGCCGGCGACATCCCGCTGGTGGCGACGACCATGGCCCATTCATCGGGAGCTGCCAACCAGACGTCCCGGGTCCACCGTGTGGCTGGCCCCACGTCGGCCTCGACCTTAGGGCTGAATTGGTACGGGTCGTGGCTGTATTCGGCCCAGCCGGGCGGATCGGCGTCCCGGAAGTAGATGTCTGCGGTAACGCGGCGCTGCGCGGTGACGGTGTAGGTGACGTGGTGCAGCACCGGCTCGTCAGCACGGGCAACGGGCGTCGCGGATGCGGCCGTCGCAACGAGGATTGCAACCGCCAGCCCGGCTAGGGACTGCGCGGGACGCCCGAGCATATTGTTCGCCACCGGCATATGGGGTGATTTAGGTGTCGCCACGAACCCAGCGGGGTGCACCGTCGACAGACAGGCATGTGAGGAACAAGCCATCGGGGGCTTGTGCGACCGAGTTTTCGAAGCCCTCGCAGTTGGAGTTCTCCTCTTTGATTCCCCACATCGAGGGGGAACGGAAGTACCGGGGTTCATAACGCCGCGGAGATCCGCAGAAGACCAACCGGCCCCACGAGGTGGTGCCGAACACGAAGTGGGTGGTATCCGGGCACGGCGCGCCCAGCACGACACCTCCGGTGATACCCGGGACGCAGGTTGGGTTGTCACACGTGGACGGTCCAGCCCACCCGTGGACGGGTGTGCACGCCAGGAGGGCCGTCACCGCCATGGCCACGGGCAGGATCGCTCGCGTCGCGCGTCTTTTGAGGCGTAGGTCTGCGAGACGACCCGAATGCTGCGAGGTGATGGATGGTTTCATTCTCGGCCCTCACCCACTCTTGACGAGCTTGAACGGCATGCTGATGAACAACGTCTTACTTCGCCCGCAGGCGCCGCTGACGCCGGTCGTCTCGTCGGCGCCGGTGAGAACGGCCGAGGTTGGATCGACGGCATCTCCGTCGGGGTTGGTGGGGACGAACCTGAAGACCTGGAATCCCTGAGCCGCGGTTCCATCCGGGCAGGGCTGCCAGTTGTCGACGATGTGCTTGACGAACCACACACCGCCGGTTTGATAGATCGGGGCGCGCCAACCCCAGTCGCTGACTACCGTGCCGGTGCATTCGGTGGGATAACTGCAGGTCGTGTTGATCGTCCAGATACTTCGGATGCTGGCCTCGTTGTGAAAGATCTCGTTGGTCTTGGTCCACTCCCCGTTGGATGTCGCCGTGTAGGTGCCGTTCAGGCCCCAGTCGCCGGCCGCGCTGCCGGGGGGCGCGGTGCTTAGCGACATGACCACGACGGCGCCGATGAGGGCTGCGGTCCGAAGACGTCGGCGTGAGCGGCCGCTCATGTGGGGAAGAGGTCTTTCCAGGACCTCGTACCGGCGCGGGGGACCAGGTCCGATTGGCGATACACGGTGCCGTCGGGGGTGGCGTACCGGCCGGTTCGTGGGTCATAGGTTGCGACGGCAACCGATGGGCCGGACCGCCGAGGTGTGTATGCACTCGGCGCGGCAGCCGGGGCGGGCCCCTCGGAACCGTCAGGTGGCGGCGCTGCGGCCGGGGCGGGCGGCGGCGAATCCGGCGGGCGCCCGGGCGCGGGGCCGGCCGCTGGCGGCAGCGGTCCCGGCGGCGGGGTGCCCTCGAGTGGTCCGAAGATTTGGTCACCGAAGCTGACGCGGTCATCGGGCGGGACGCCCTGCGCGACGAGGTTCGGATCGAGGGGGTAGGGACCCAGGACGTGTTGGCGGATCGCCAACGGCTCGAAAGGTTTGTCGCTGTTGCAGATTTCGACCGTGGGCGCGCGCTTGCCGGGATGGCCCATGCACGGGTAGTTCCGGGCGCCGCGTACCCCAATGGGTGAATCCTGCGGCAGTTTGCAGTACAGCCCGTCGGGAGTGTCGATCACCGTCGTGTCCTCTGGTGACCGCCACGACGACGGCGGCAAGAACCCTACCGTGCATGCGGGCGGGTCGCCGATGGTAAGGGTGAAGTCGCCCAGGGAGTATCCGGTGGGATTGTTCTTGGGTGCGCCGTAGGACTGAGTGGCGGCGATGGTGGGCGGCAGCAACACCAGCAGCTGCTCGAGGGAGGGGTGATAGGTGACACCGACCTGGCCCAGCGTGGTGAGGTTCGCCAAGAGCATCGGCAGCGTCGGCTTGACCTGATTGAACAGGCGTGACGCCTCATCGGCGGCCCCTGGAGCCCCGTGCAGCAGCGTCCGTGTCTGGTGGTCGTCGGTGACGAGTTGTTGGCTGACGCCGGCGAGGCTGCGTGCCCACGTGCGGATGGCGCCGCCCGATTGCGCCTGGCCGTCGAGCAGGGGCCGGCTGTCGTCGATGAGGGTGCGTGACCGCTCGGCGTTGGTGTTGGCGTCGCCGACGAGTTGTGACGAGGAGTCCAGCAGCGACCCGACGTCGTACCCGGATCCGTTGAAGGCCTTGAACGTTTCGTCGAGCAGACCGCTGATCTTGGTCTTGGGGACGCTGTTGATCAGCGTGCTGACTTGATCCAGCATCGGTCCGACGGCCTGTGGGATCGAGGTGTGTGCCGCGGGGATGATGGAGCCGTCATGTAGGTAAGGTCCTGCCGCCGTCGCTGGCTGCAGGTCCACATATTGCTCTCCGACCGCCGACACGCTGAGCACCTCCGCGCGCAGATCCGCCGGGATTTGCGGGCTGGTGTTCAACGACAGTGTGGCCTCGGCGCCGGCGCGGGTGGGCCGCACGTCGGTGACTTTTCCGACCTCCACTCCTCGATAGGTCACGTTGGAAAACCGGTAAAGTCCGCCGGTGCCCGGCAATTCCAGCGTGACCCGCATGCGGCCGACGCCCAGCAGGGTGGGCACTTGCAGGTATTCGACGATCATCACGGTCATCCCGATGACCGACGCGATGGTGAAGATGGTCAGCTGAATTCGGACGAAGCGCGTCAACATCAGCGGTCCCCCACATCCTGTGGCACGAAATCGGTCGGCGCCGGGATCGGTGGCTGGCTGAGCTGCTGGGTGGTCACCGGGGCGCCGGCCGGCGTTGGCGGACCGGCCATGGGCGGCGTGGCCACCGCGTTCGGCGGGGCCGTGAGGGGCGCGGTGAGCGGGTCCTTGGTGAAGGTGGCATACCAGGGGTCTCCCGGGGCGGGCACCAGCGTGGCTCCCTCCTGCCCCCATCGTGTGCCCAGCAACAGTCCCCTCTTGAGCCGCGGGATCGTGAAGTCGAAAGTGATGAACTCGTTCAAATAGTCGCCCCGGATCGCGCGGTCGATGAAGTTCTGCGGGTAGGGATATGCCGGCGCGAAGGCCAGGACGGTGTCGAGGCTCGGGCCGACGTCGGCGAGTGCGCGCACGGTCGGCTCCAGATTTTTCAGGTTGGCGACCAGATCGTCGTGCGTGGCGTTGATCAATCCGGTGGCCGTGTTGCTGAACACCCGGAATTTATCCAGCGCGGTCGTGATCCTTGGCCGCTCTTTGATCAGAACGTCCAGTGCGGGCGGAATCCGTTGCAGCGCTTCGGTTATGACACCGCTTTGTCCGGCAAGGGTGCCGGCCAGGGCGTTCAATGCCGTGATGGATGCGTTGATGTTGTCACGCTGGGAATCCAAAACACCGACGAAGTCGTTCAAATGCGTCAGCAGATCGCGGATCTTGTCCTCGCGCCCGCCCAGTGCCGCGTTGAACTCGTTGATGAGGCCTCCGACCTTGCCCAGTCCCCCGCCGTTGACGACAACTGACAGCGAGGACAGGGTCTGCTCGGTGGACGGATAGGTCGAGGAGCGTTGCAGACCGATGGTCGCCCCGGGTGCGAGCCTGCCGGCCGCGGGCACGCCCGGTGGGGGGTTCAGTTCCAGGTGCATCGAGCCCAACAGGCTTGTCTGGCCGATCCTGGCGAGAGCGTTGGCCGGCACCACGGCGTCTGGACGCACCGAGATATCCACGTCGGCATGCCAATCGCGCAGCGTCATCTTGCCCACGCTGCCAACGACGACGTCGTTGATCATCACCGGCGAATTAGATTCCAGCGTACCGACATTAGCGATTTGGACGTGGTAAGTCACCGCGTCCTGGCCTCGTCCGACGGTGCCAGGTAGAGGCAGTGAATTGAGGCCATCGAAAGCGCATCCGGTTGCCGTCAAAACCACCCATGACGCGATCGCTGCGAGACGCCGCGTTGATCGCGATCCGGTCACGGTGTGCCTCCGGGCTGGGATGCGGTCGGCAGCGGTGGTTGCGGACCAGCCGGCAGCAGCATGTCCTGCAGGCTGGCCGGGCCGGGGGCCGCTGGGGCCGGCCGGGGCACTCCCGGTGGGATTGGCGCACGGGGGAACAGCGCCGGCGAAGGGTCAGCGGGTAATCCGTTAGGGGCGTAGATCCCCGGGGGACCCGGCGGCAATTCCCATCCCGGAGGGGGTGGTATGTCGCCCGCGCCGGTGTAGGCCGACACTGCGGGTGGATCGGTTGGGATGGGGGGGACTCCGCCCGGCCCGCCGGGCATCAGGTTCGGATCCGAATAGACGAGGTTGTCCGGGCTCGGCGATTTGGCCAGATAGGCGTTGAACGGGATCGGCAGGTAGTTGAAGTTGATCAAACGCAGTGCGGGGCCCAAGTATTGGGCGCACAGCTTCGCCGTCTCGGCCGCGGTGGCATTCTTCACCGCGCCGATCGCCGAGCACACCAGTGCCACCGGATTGGCGAAGTTCGACATGGCGAAGGCTCCCCGTGCCGTTCCGGAGTCCGGGCTATAGATGTTGTAGCCGTTGGCGATTGCGTTGGGCGCCACGTGCAGAAGGTTTTCCACCGCCATGCGGTTGTCGGCCAGGTTTTTCGTCACGTTGGCCAGTCGTTGAATTTGTTCTGCGGTCTGGTCTCGGCTTCCGGCGATGAATCGGCGCACCTCACCGACCGCCGAGGATAGGTTGGTCAGCGCGGCATCCAAGTCTGACCGGTTGCCGTCCACGACGCTGCTCACCGTTGCGAGGCGGTCCTGGAATTCGACGATCTGGACGTTGCTGTCGCGCAGGGCGGTAACGAAGATCTGAAGATTCTTGATGATGTCGACGATGTTGCCGCTACCGCCGGCGAGGATGCGCCCGACCTGAGACAGCTCGGTGATCGTCCGCCGAAGCTTGTCGCCGTTGCCGTCCATGGCATTGGCCGCGCTGTCGATAAAGTGCCCGAGCGAACTGGTGGAAAGGCCGCTTGCGGGACCCAATTCGGTGGCCAGCCGCATCAGTTGCGTTTTGACCTGATCCCACTCGACGGGTACCGCGGTTCGCTCCACGCCGATCACCGCCCCATCGGCCATCGTCGGACCGCCGGTTCCCGTGGCTTCGTAAGCCGGGGTCAGCTGCACATACCGGGCCGCCACCAGGTTCTGTGCCACGATCACGGCCTTGGCGTCGGCCGGGATCGGCACATCACGGTCGACGGCCAGTGTCATCTTGGCCTGGGTCCCCTGGGGTTCGATGGACTTGATGGTGCCAACCTTGACCCCCACCACGCGCACCTCGTCGCCGGGGTAGATGGCGGTCGCGGAGCGGAAATATGCGGTAATCACCATGGGCCCGAACACTTCGGCGTGTACCACGAAAGCCGTTCCCGCAGCGATAAGTCCCACCAATGTCACCAGCAGCGCCTTGGTGTACCACGCCTTGTTCACCCCGGTCGCCATCATCGTCCTCCCGGAATGCCGTTGTGCGGCCAGGGGAATTCCGCGCGCGGTCCGGCATTGTCGGGTGGTTGACCCGCATTGACGCCCCGCCGGAATCCGAACGCGTAGTCCAGGAACGGTTGCAGGGCCTGCGCCGGGATCAGATTGCCGACGAATGCGTTGTAATAAAAGCCGTTGTTGACCGATTCGCCCTGGGTTACTTGGTATTTGGCTAATCCGACGATCGCCTTGGCGATGTTATCGCGGTTCTTTTCCAGCATCGCGGTGACCGAGTTGAGTTTGGCCAGTGTCGGCGCGAGTTCTTTTTCGTTGTCCGCCACCATGCCCGAGAGTTGCTGGGCCAGCGCCGAGGTGTTGGCCAGCAGGTTGACGATCGAGTAACGACGCTGATTCAGGACTCCGAGCAGGTCGTTGGCATTGAGCAACATGGTGTTGACCTGCTGGCTGCGTTCCGACAGGATGCCGGTGACATCGGCGGCGCTTTTGAGAAGATGGGCCAGCGATTCATTCCTGCTGTTCAACGATTGCGACAGTCTGCTCAGGCCGTCGAACGTGGGCCCCAGTCGTGGTGTGATCCGCTCGATCGTTTCGGCCAATGTGTCCAAGGATGCGTTGAGCGCGCCGGTGTCGGTGGCGGCGGTGTTGGCGGTGAAGTCGCTGACGGCGTCGGTCAGGGAGTATGGCGATGTCGTCCGATGTACCGGGATGACATCGGAGGAGTGCATGCTGCCGGCGCCTGCGGGCTCTAAGGCCAGCATCCGCGCACCCAGCAGGGTGCCCGCCCTGATGTGGGCTGTCGTGCTCGATCCCAGGTGCACATTGGCGTCGAGGCTAAAGGTCACCAATGCTTTGCCATGGCTGAGCGTGACGTCGGAGACCGTTCCCATTTTCACGCCCGACACTCGGACGTCGTTGCCTGCAGTTAGGCCCCCGGCCTCGGTGAACAGCGCCTGGTACCGGATGGAGGTAGCCATCGACCACAGCTGTTGGGGGTGCAGGCCGATGATGATGACTAGCACGATCAGCACGAACGCGATGAAGCCGGCCCGGATGAGTTGTGTGCCGCGATATTTCAGCATCAGGGTTCCCCGCATCGTCCGGTGTTTTGGGTGATCCACGGGAAGACGGCCGTGCGGCCCTGAAGGTCGGTGACGCGAATGGAGATGCCACACAGGTACTGGTTGATGAAACTTCCGTAGGCGCCCAACCGCACGAGTTTGCGGTAGTTTTCGGGGGCTTTCTGCAAAGCGAGGTCCAGCCGCGCCTTGTCATTGTCGAGCAACGGAGCCAGCCGATTGAGTTGGTCGACGGTACCGGCCAGCGGCGGACGGGCCTGGGTAAGCAGGTCGGCCAATGACGCGGTTCCCTTGTCGAGCGCGGTGATGGCGTCGCCTATCAGATCACGGTCAGCCGACAAGTCCGTGCTGAGCCGCTCGAGGCGTCCGACCGTCGCCGAGAATTTGCCGCCGTCCTTGGCCACCGTGGCGACCACCTCGTTGAGATTGTCGATCAACTGCTGCACCACTTGCCCGTTGTCGGCCAGGGCGTTGGAGAAGGACGAGGTCTTGGCGAACAACGACTCCACATCGCCGCTGCTGCCTTGCAGAATCTGGATCAACGAGTTGGTCAGCGCATTCACCGATTGAGGGTTGAGCCCCTGAATCACCGGTTTGAGCCCACCCAACAACAAATCGAGGTCCAGCGCCGGCTCGGTGCGGTTTATCGGAATCCGCGATCCGGGCGGCTGAATCCCGGCAGAACCGGGGGCGTCGAGCAGGTCAAGGTAGCGATCCCCGACCAGGTTGAGGTAACGCACCGCGACTCGCGTGCTGGTAGTGAGCCTGACCTCGCGGTTCGCGTCGAAACTCACCAGCACGGTGTTATTCGATTGCAGCGCAACATGATTGACCGTGCCGACCCGGATCCCGGCGGCACGCACCGAATCACCGGCCTTAAGGCTGGAGGCATCGCTCAACACCGCGGAATAGCCATATGTCGAACCTGTGCGGTACTGGCCGAGGATGGCGAACAGGGCAGCCGTCAGCACAATAGTCACCACCGCGAACAGCCCGAACTTGACGGTCGGCCCGACCGAGCCCGTCATCCCGGCATCCCGATCTGTGGGGTGTTGCGCGGCGGCCCGTCGATCGGCCCGAACAGCCACTGCTTAAGACGATTGGAGTTCAACAGGATTCCCTGGTTTCCGTACTGCGCCTGGTTGGCGTCAATGTCGGTGACCAGGTAGGGCGGGCGGTGCCCGAAGCCCACGTCTGGTAGGCCCATGCATTGCGGACCGCCCGTCGCCGCGACCTTGGGGAGGTTCTGCGGGTACCGGTAACGTTCGGTGCCCAGCAGAAACGAATCCAGCAACAGGACACCCGGTACGGGCAGGGGCGGACCGGTGGCCAGCGGCTTGAGGCCGGCCAGCGCGCAGGTGATGGCTTGGTTGTATTTGTTGGTCAGGTTCGTGGTGGGGACCAGCAGATGAAGGACGGCAGTGAACGCCTGCGCGTTGTCCGCCAGCACGTCGTTTCCGATGTCGGCCAGCGCAATCGCGCTGATGAGCGCGGTGTCGAGATCACGCTGCCGGTCGACCACGGTGTCGCTCAGCCGGGTCGCGTTTTGAACCGTCTTAACCAGTTCGGGGGCCACGTCGGCGTAGGCGTTGAGCACCTGTGGGGCCACCGAGAGTTCGTGCCTCAGGGAGGTCAGGCTCGGGTCGATCTTGGTCAACAGGGCGTCCAGATCGGCCAGGGTGTGGCCGAGTTTGTCACCGCGGCCGCTGAACGCTTGCGCGAGAGCGCCAAGGGTCTCATTGAGCTTTTCCGGTTCGATCTGCGACAACACCGACACCAATTGCTCGAACACGGTGTCGATTTCGACGGTGACATGCTCAGAGTCAAGGATTTGGCCCGCCTTCAGCGACTGGGGGGAGGGATCGGGCGGTGGGATGAGTTGCACGAATTTCGACCCGAAGACGGTCGTTGATTCGATGTCGACGCCGGTATTGGCGGGAATCAGATTCAGCCAGGAGGGATTGATCGCCAGGTGAATCGCGGCCCGGCCGTCGGGCAGGTTGTCGATCGAGGAGACCTTGCCCACTTGTGCACCATGCAGCTTCACCTTGGCGTCCGGGTTCATCACCAGTCCCGCCCGGGGCGATAGCACCGTGACCGGCACCGATTCGATGGCACCGCCTTCGAACAACACGATGGTGGCAGCGACGATCGCGCCGATCACACCGACGGTGGCCAGACCCAGCAAGGGGCGAACAGTGTTGTTCCACATCAGCTTTCTTCCCCTAGCCCGACAAGTTGAAGTTGCCGTTGGCGCCGTAAATGGCCAGCGAAACCAGCAGGGTGACCGACACGATGATGATCAGGGAAGTGCGCACCGCAGTACCCACCGCGACCCCGACACCCGAGGGTCCCCCGCTGGCGAAGTAGCCGTAGTAGGTGTGGGTGAACAGGATGGCCAAGGCCATCAGGATCGCCTGCAGAAATGACCACAATAGGTCGGTTGGGTTCAGAAACGTCGAGAAGTAGTGACCATAGAGCCCACCGGATTGCCCCAGCACGACCACGGTGGTGAATTGGCTGGCCACGAACGACAAGATGACCGCGATCGAGTACAGCGGCGTGATCGCCAGCATACCGGCGACGATCCGTGTGCTCACTAGGTAGGAAACGGGCCGGATCCCCATACTTTCGAGCGCATCGATTTCCTCATTGATGCGCATGGCGCCCAGTTGGGCGGTCACGCCGGCGCCGAAGGTGGCCGCCAAGCCGATGCCGGCGACAATCGGCGCCGAGATACGGACGTTGATGAACGCGGCCAAAAAGCCGGTCAACGCCTCGATGCCAATGTTGCCCAGCGAGCTGTATCCCTGGATGGCCAGCGTCCCACCCGTCGCCAAGGTGAGAAATCCGACGATGACCACTGTCCCGCCGATCATCGCCAAGGTGCCAGCGCCCATGCTGATTTCGGCGATCAAGCGGATGATTTCTCGCCGGTAGCGGGTGGCCGCAAACGGGGCCCCGGCGATCGCCTTCCCGTAGAACGCGACGTGGTCACCGATGCCGGTCAGCGTGCTGATCGGTCTGTTGATTTCTCGGGCCAGACCCGGATATGCCGCTCGCAGCGTCACCGTCTGCCTACTTCGCCGTCATCTGGATGCCGATAGCCGTCACCACGACGTTGATGACAAACAGCGACATGAACGCGTATACCACCGTCTCGTTGACGGCGTTGCCCACAGCTTTGGCGCCGCCACCGGTGATCGTCAGCCCGCGGTAGCAGGCCACCAGGCCGGCGATGAGACCGAACAACAGCGCTTTGACCGAGGAAATGATCAATTCGGGCACCCCGGTCAGCAGGGTGATGCCCGCCGCGAATGCACCCGGGTTGACGTCCTGGACGAACACCGAGAACGTGTAGCCGCCCAGGATGCCGATGATGCAGACGACGCTGTTGAGCAGCAGTGCCACCAGTCCCGATGCCAGCATGCGCGGGGTGACCAATCGTTGAACGGGATTGATTCCCAACACTTCCAACGCGTCGATCTCTTCACGGATGGTGCGCGAGCCCAGATCGGCGCACATCGCCGTGGCGCCGGCGCCCGCCACGATCAGCACCGTGACCAGGGGGCCGACCTGGGTGACCGCCCCGAAGGCTGCACCCGCCCCCGAAAGGTCGGCCGCACCCAGTTCGCGCAGCAGGATATTGAGCGTGAAGCTGACCAGCACGGTAAATGGAATGGCTACCAGCAGCGTGGGCATCAGCGAGACGCGTGCGACAAACCACGACTGATCCAGGAACTCTCGTCCCTGAAACGGCCTGCGGACAGCGAACTTCGCCGCATCGGCCGCCATCGCGGCCAGTCCCCCGATGGCCTGCATGGGCCCAGCCAGCTTGGCGCCAAACGACGAAAGCCCCGGCGACCAACGGTCGGGCGCCTTCGTGATCACCGGCTGTGGCTCCTTCACCTCGTCGACACCAGACATCGCAGCTCGGGTCACGCCCTGCACCACATCGGTCCGAGCTGCGTCGAGCAGAACCCTCCCAGTCGGGTGAGACGTGAACCACACGATGTCCCGCTTACCGGGACGCCTATCCATCGCTGCGGATCCCATGCGAGGGCACCCGAACCGGGTCCATACCGGGCCCCTCCCCGCCTAGGAGAGGACCACCCACCGGGACATGCGGCTGACATTGCCGATTCCGCGGAGCACCATCCCCGTTGTGAACAGTCCTCAGAGATATGCGAATCGCCGCGTTTTGATCAGCGGGGGTGGCTCGGGCATTGGACAAGCAACCGTGCTGCGCGTGCTGGAGGAAGGCGGACGAGTTGTGGCCGCCGACATCAGCGAGTCCGGGTTGAAGGACACGGTGGCCAAGGCCGACACGTACGCGGACCGGCTCGCCACGGTGACGTTGGACGTCGGCGACGAGCAGTCCGTCCGCGACGGTGTCGGCCGGGCGCTCGCGGCGCTGGGAGGTCTCGACACGTTGGTCAACGCGGCGGGGATTCTGCGCTCGGCCCATTTCCTGGACACCACCGTGGCCGATTTTGAGCAGGTACTCCGTATCAACCTGGTCGGCACCTTCCTGATGACCCGCGAGGCGATCCCGGCCCTACGCGAGGGCGTCGGTCCAGCCGTGGTCAACTTCAGCTCCACCTCGGCGGCCTTTGCTCACCCGTATATGTCCGCCTACGCCGCATCCAAGGGCGGAATTCAGTCGATGACACATGCGTTGGCAATGGAGTTCAGCAAAGAGGGAATCCGGTTCAACTCGGTGCAGCCGGGGTCAATTTCCTCCGGAATGACTGATGGCACAGGAGAATCGAAGCAGAGCGTAGGTCCGGGCCTACCTGCTGACGTCGACTTTTCCTTGTTCGGCAAGGTTCAGCCCGTACTTCCACTGGCTGACGGCGCGATCTTCGCCAGACCAGACGCTGTAGCCGCCGTAGTAGCCATGCTGGGCTGTCCCGACGCCTATTTCATCACCGGCACCGAAGTCCGTGTGGACGGCGGCTCGCATATGTGAGCCGCGACCAGCGGCCCCGCCGAGGGCAGTCCGCCATTGCGGTGGGTAACGGCATGTCGTCTGATCCTTCGGCCCAAACAGAATGGAGCGAACTTGAAGGCGCTCATACTGGGTATCTGCCTGGCGGCGGCGGCCTTCGGGCTCGTGCCCGTGGCCCACGCGGAGATGCGAACCGGCAATTACCAGCTTTTGATCACCGGCAGGTACGACTTCCATACCTGGATCTGGGCGATTTCGTCGTGCAGCGGTGACTGTGTCAGCGTGAGCGCGATACCCCAACCGGTAGCCAGGGCATTCGAGTACACCGGCACCGCTCGGTTCGCCGATGGCCGCTATACCTTGAGTGTCGACGTTCCCGACGGTCTGCGTTGTGGTGACATCTACTACGGCCCCGTGATACCCACGCACGACGTCTACGCATGGGATGCGTCCGCGCTTGCTGGCTCGTTGGACTCCTCGTTTTCCTCGGGTTGTAACGGGTCGCCGGCGGGAACCTACACGTATCCGTTCACCCTGGTCCGCATGTAGATCGTGCAGCCTAACCTTCTCCCCTGCGCGGCGAGTGGCTAACATCAACGACTTCCGGTCACCCGCCCGCACGTGTGGGTGGCGGTGATCGGCGATGCGAAGACAACGGCCTGGCTCCGGCCACCACGCGGGGCACCAAACCCAGCCCGCCATCGGGCCGCGTGTAATGACCAAGGAGGCTGACGGTAAATGGCTTTGGGCCATCTTGATCCTGTAGACGAGACCGGTGGCAATCCATGCTCACCGGCACGGTGGCTACGTCGGCTGCGCTTCGGCTCCCCGGGCGAGAGCGGTCACCATCGTGGGCATGCTCGCGCGCAGCATGAGCCAGATCAGCGGCCCTGTGAGCGGAATGCGGCTCCGAAACGTTGCCTTCCATACGATGTGAGATCCGCGAGACGTAGTGGATATATGAACATCGGCGCGGTGATCGGTGACGGGGATTCCCGAGAGGATGGTATAGGCGTGGTGGTAGGGGCGGTCAGCGATCAGAATTTTTTCGCGCATAGTCAAGCCGCTCATGGTGATTCGACGTATAGCCCCGGTACGGGAGTTGGCCGTTCCGGGGTACTCCCAGACCGCGGCCCGCACACCGCCTAGCCACTCAGGCCACCGCGTGACATCAGTGAGCAGGTCGTAAACGATCTGCGCTGGCGCGGCACATGTCCGCTCAAAGCGCAACGAGAAGCGCATAGCGTTGACGCTACGCGGAAACGGCGCATGTACCGGATCGGTAATCCCGACAGTCGGGATGCGCTGAGTAACGTGGCGGCGCCGCACGGATTGCCGGCACGCATCCCACCAGCTGTGATCGAGATGACTCCCAGTGTATGGAAACCGACTACTGCCTGCGGGTCGACTGCGCTGATGATGGTCAGAACCGGAATGCGTGATGACGGAAGGCATCAACATGGACACGCCAGATGTAGACGAAGTGGTCACCTATGCAGTGACCTCCGGAGTCGCTGTGGTCACCATGAACCGTCCGCGTTACCGCAATGCGCAGAACTCGGCGATGACCTACGCCCTGGATGCAGCGTTTAGGCGCGCAGTGGACGATGACGACATCAAGGTGATCGTGTTGGCGGGTGCCGGCGAGCACTTCAGCGCCGGTCACGATATCGGCACCCCCGAACGTGACCACAACGTGCGCTATGAGAATCGGGCGGTGTTGTGGTGGGACCACGTCGACAAGCCAGGCGGCGACCAACGTTTTGCGCGGGAGACAGAGGTCTATCTTGGGATGTGCCGAAGGTGGCGCGAAATCCCGAAGCCCACTATCGCGATGGTGCAAGGCGCGTGTGTGGCCGGTGGTCTGATGCTTGCCTGGGCCTGTGACCTGATCGTGGCCGCCGATGATGCCTTCTTCAGCGATCCCGTTGTGCGCATGGGCATTCCGGGCGTCGAATATTTCGCACACCCTTGGGTGCTCGGACCCCGGTTTGCCAAGGAGATCTTGTACACAGGTGAGAGGTTCAGCGCGCAGCGTGCCTACGAAATCGGTATGGTCAATCGAGTCGTCGCACGGCCGCAGCTACGCGATGAAACCTTCGGCCTTGCAACGCGTATCGCGGCGATGCCCCAATTCGGTCTCGCACTGGCCAAGCGGGCGGTCAACCACTGCGAAGACCACATGGGATTACGCAATGGCATGGACGCCGTCTTCGGTCTTCACCACTTCGCACATGCCCATAACGCCGAGATCGGGACCGGCCCACTCGGCGGGATGGACGCCAAGGCAATGACTTCACCTGCAAATGCTGAGGGAACCAATTCTCGTGCTTAGCAGGGAATTACACCACCAGCTAGCTGTCCAGTTGGCGCAGGCTGGGCGGAGCCGCTCACCGATCGCTCCGCTGACCGCTGTTCATCCGGAGATCGACGTCGTCGATGCCTATGAGATCCAGCTGATCAACATCCGGCAGCGGGTGGCCGAGGGAGCCCGGGTGCTGGGCCATAAGGTTGGCCTGTCGTCGAAGGCGATCCAGCAGATGATGGGGGTCGACGAGCCGGACTACGGGCATTTGCTCGACGAGATGCAATTGTTCGAAGACACCCCGGTGAAGGCGAGCCGTTATCTGTGGCCGCGGGTCGAGGTGGAGGTCGGTTTCATCCTGAATGCCGACCTGCCGGGAGCCGACTGCACCGAGGACGACGTGCTGGCGGCCACCGAGGCGATCGTGCCGTCGATCGAGTTGATCGACACCCGGATCACCGACTGGAAAATCGAGTTGTGCGACACCATCGCCGACAACGCGTCGTCGGCGGGCTTCGTGCTGGGCAAGGCGCGCGTCTCCCCGGACGACGTCGACATCAAAGGCATCGATGCGGTGCTGAGCTGCAACGGTGAGGTCGTCGCCAAGGGCCGCACCGACGCGGTGCTGGGCAACCCCGTGACCGCGGTGGCCTGGCTGGCCCGCAAGGTGGAGGGCTTCGGCGTGCGGTTGCGCAAAGGCGACCTGGTGCTTCCGGGTTCCTGTACGCGCGCGATCGACGCGCACGCCGGCGACGATTTCGTGGCCGACCTCACGGGCCTGGGTTCTATTCGTTTGTCGTTCGAATAAGAGGAGCGTCAGATGCCGGCTAAGGCGAGTGTGGCCATTGTCGGGTCGGGAAACATCAGTACTGACCTGCTCTACAAGTTGCTGCGGTCGGAGTGGCTGGAGCCGCGCTGGATGGTGGGCATCGACCCCGACAGTGAGGGTTTGGCGCGGGCCCGCAAGCTGGGTTTGGAGACCACGCACGAGGGTGTGGACTGGTTGCTGGCCCAGTCGGAGAAGCCCGATTTGGTGTTCGAGGCGACGAGTGCGTATGTGCACCGGGACGCGGCGCCGAAGTATGCGGCTGCGGGGATTCGGGCGATCGATTTGACCCCGGCCGCCGTGGGCCCGGCGGTCATCCCGCCGGCCAACCTGCGCCAGCACCTGGACGCGCCGAACGTCAACATGATCACCTGCGGCGGCCAGGCGACCATCCCGATCGTCTACGCGGTGAGCCGGGTGGTGGAGGTGCCCTACGCTGAGATCGTGGCGTCGGTGGCGTCGGTTTCGGCCGGACCCGGCACGCGGGCCAACATCGATGAGTTCACCAAGACCACCAGCAAGGGCGTGGAAACGATCGGCGGCGCCAAGCGGGGCAAGGCGATCATCATCCTCAA
>NZ_LZJB01000299.1:0-578 GCF_001666895.1 Mycobacterium sp. E3298 | reverse complement strand
CCGCCCGCGTTCGCCGTGTGCACGCCTACCTGCGGGAACGGGTGCCGGGCGGATCACGGCCGATAAGCGATCCCGCGCAGCCGGGGCGGATCGACGTGGGCGCTGGACAAAAAATCCGGTCGCAATAAAGGCCGCGGCGATGTCGGCCCGGACAGGGGCCGGCCGGGGGCGTGGGCAAGGCCTCCGCCGCGAGTCGGTTCTTGGGCGCAAACGCGAAACACGCTTTAGCGCAGCACTTTTCGCGCGCTAAAGCGTGTTCCTACGCTGCCGACCCGGAGGTTATCCGGCGAAGGGTGGGCGGGCCATGACGGTGGGGCGGAATCCGTAGCGGGGGCCGGCGCCGGCGTGGGCCACACCGCGGTCCCGGTCAGCGCGATCAGCGCCGCACCCGAGGCAGCCGGGGGACCGGGCAACCTGCTCGGCGGCATGCCCCTGGCCGGAGTCGGCAACGGCACCCACGCCGGCGCCGGCCCCCGCTACGGATTCCGCCCCACCGTCATGGCCCGCCCACTCCTCACTGGCCAGCTGAGTCACCACATTCTGATAACTCAACGCAGCCGACTGCAGCTCCGCGGCGA
>NZ_LZJB01000298.1:0-1068 GCF_001666895.1 Mycobacterium sp. E3298 | reverse complement strand
GGCTGAAGGATTCGGCCGGCAGGCCGATCGGGGGCGGTTTCCCCGACCCGAACCTGCGGCCGCAGATCGTCGGGGTGTTCACCGACCTCACCGGCCCGGCCCCGCCGGGCCTGAAACTGTCGGCCACCATCGACACCCGGTTCTCCACCACCCCAACGACTTTGAAGCTGACCGCGATGGTGCTGGCCATCGTGTCCACGATCGTCGCGCTGATCGCATTGTGGCGCCTGGACCAGCTGGACGGCCACCGGATGCGCCGGCTCATTCCGGTGGGCTGGACGCCGAGGGTGAACGCCGCGGTGATGACCGCCAGCGCGGCGGGAGTCAACCGGCTGTAACGCATGGAGCGCTCGATGAGCACGTAGGTGATCAGCGAACCGACGGCGATGATCGGCTCCGGGCGCAGGCCGTTGTCGAACGGCATCCACGCGGTGAGCAGGACCAGGCCCGCCGCCCAGTTCGCCGCCTTGCTGCCGGCGACCGCGGGCCCGAGACGGGGCAGCACCTCACGCGAAAGCAGCAGCCAGCAGACGATTCCCGCGATCAGGTCCGGCAGGCGCATCCACAGGCTGGCGTCGCTGACGTGGGTCATCAACGCCAGCAGGTTGTAGTACCACCCGAACGGGTCCTCCGGGCTGCCGAACCAGCGGAAGTAGTTCGACATGTAACCGGCGTGGTCGGCGACCCGGGCCATGCCCAGGATGTAGCCGTCATCGGACGAGTTCGCCCCGATCACGTGCCACAGCAGGAACCCGAAGATGACCGTGACGTCGGCCAGCGTGAAGGTGCGCCAGTTCGCCGGAATGAGCCGGCGCATCCGGTGGCCGTCCAGCTGGTCCAGGCGCCACAATGCGATCAGCGCGACGATCGTGGACACGATGGCCAGCACCATCGCGGTCAGCTTCAAAGTCGTTGGGGTGGTGGAGAACCGGGTGTCGATGGTGGCCGACAGTTTCAGGCCCGGCGGGGCCGGGCCGGTGAGGTCGGTGAACACCCCGACGATCTGCGGCCGCAGGTTCGGGTCGGGGAAACCGCCCCCGATCGGCCTGCCGGCCGAATCCTTCAGCC
>NZ_LZJB01000297.1:0-4942 GCF_001666895.1 Mycobacterium sp. E3298 | reverse complement strand
CGCGGCGGTATTTCCCAAACCGGCAGCTGCTCAACGCCAACCGGTGACCTGGCACCGCTGGCCACCCGGCCGGCGCTGACCCCGTAAGGCCTAGGGCGCGACCGAATATCGCGGCGAGGGGCCGGGGGATCCGACGAGCAGGCTCGCGACGTCCGCGAGCGGCCGGGGCCGGGCAACCAGCTCCCCCCAGGGAAACCGATCGTGCGTCGCCCGCAGAAAGCTCAGCGCCGCACTGAGGTGCCGTGGCTCGTAATTGTGCACGCCGAAGATCGACAGCTGCCGGCGAACCACGTGTTCGGGGTCGAGCGCGATGGCGGCGTCGGGGGCGACCGAACCGGCGAGGACGGCGACGCCCTGACTGTCCAGCGCGGCCAATCCGGCCTGCAAGGCCGTCGATGAGCCGGAGAACTCCAGCAAGACGTCGCAGCTGTCCACGTCGGGTGCCGATGCCGCCTCGTCGGTCGCGCCGAATTGCCTTGCCAGTTGCCTTCTTTCGGCGCTGGGATCGACCGCCGTGACCACGGAAGCGCCGGCCGAGGCCGCCGCCGCGACAGCGCTGAGTCCGAGCATGCCGACCCCTACGACGATGACCCGCCTGCCGGTCAGCGGCCCCGCGCGGTCGATCACCGCCGTGACCGTGGCCGTCGCGCAGGCGGCGGGAGCGGCGACGGCGTCACTGAGGTCGTCGCCGACGACCGCGATCGCCAAGTTGCCGGGTAGGAAGACATATTCGGCATAGGAGCCGGACAACGCCCAACCCGAGTCGAGCGCTTCGTGCCCGGCCTTGCGGACGGTGCGGCATTTGGCGGTCACTCCGGCGCGGCAGCGGTCACAGGTTTGGCAGGGCAGCGTGACCGACCAGATGACGCGTTGCCCGGGGTGTAGGCGCTGGCCGTCCACGTCGCACCTGCCCGCTTGTCCAACGGCGACGATCTCACCGACGGCCTCGTGGCCGAGAATCGACGGGCACGGTTGTGCACGACGGCCGCTGACGGTGTGCCGGTCGCTGCCGCACACGGTGGCCAGGCGCACCCGGACGAGGACGTCGGCCGGTCCCAGCGGCGGCACCGCCACGCGCTCGACGGCGATCCGGTCGCCGCCCCGCCATACCGCCGCGGCGGTGGCGTCGATCCGTCGGTCGACGGCTGCGCCGGTCATGGAGCGCTCATCGCCACCGGGCGCACGCCGAGCAGACCGGGTAGATCGGCCACCGACGGCAGCAGGTGGGTGTGCCGGTGGGCACCGAGTTCGTTGGCGTCGCTGGCTCCCGAGAGGACGCCCACCACCAGCGCGGCACCGGAGTTGGTGCCGGCTTGGAGGTCGCGGGGGGTATCACCGGCAACCAGGACGCGCGCCACATCGGTCACGCCCAGCCGTTCCATGGCGCGAAAGATCATGTAGGGCGCGGGGCGCCCGGCGGCCACATCGCTGCCGCAGACGACGGTGTCCGCCACCGCGTCGTCCATCCATCCGAGCGCCGACAGCAGCGATTCGACGATGATGCGGTCGAATCCCGTTGTCAGTGCGACCTTTACGCCGCGCCCGCGTAACGTGGACAGCGCCTCCAGGACCCCCGGCAGCGGGCGCGGCGGGTGATCGGCGTAGGCCGTGCTGAGCCGGGCCTGGAAATCGTTGACCACCACTTCCAGCTCGCCCGTGCTCGGGGGCGTTCCGGAGCGGGAGGCGAGCAGTTCACGCAGCGCTTCGTGCTTCGAGGCGCCGTGCCAGCGGGTGATTTCGGCCTCCGACGGTGCTGCCCCGTGGGCTCGCGCGGTCTCGGCGAGCACGCGGTAGACCTGCTGACCGTCGTCGATCGTGGTGCCCGCCATGTCCAGGACCACGATTTCGGGCGCGAAGATCGTCATGAACTCGGCTCCTCAGGGCTTGGCGTTGCGGCTCAGGGCGCAGCGCGCGTCAAGGGTGTTTTCGAGGGTGAAGCTGACCAGTCCCGGCAGGTACCGGTCGTCGTGGTATTCGAGGACTTCGCCGTCCGGGCTGCGGGTGGTTCGCTGCTGACGCAGCAACGGAACCCCCTCAGGCACACCGAGGTGCCGCGCGTCCAGCGCGTCGGCGGCCACCGCGTCGATCACATGGGAGGCCCGGGCGAACTGCACGCCCTGTGAAAGCAGGTACGCCCACAGGGATCCCGAATCGCAGTCGAAGTCGAACAGGCGCCTGCCGACGTGCTCGACGAACACCGCTCGCTCGAGCATCGCGGGCTCGTCGTCGAGGTAGCGCAGCCGCAACACCTCGACGACCGGGGCGTCGATGTCGACGTGCAGCACCGAGGCGGCGTGCTGGTCGGCCCGCCGCAGCGCCAGCTCCAGGGTCCGCTGCCCGGGCGTGCGGCCGATCGAGTGCGCCCACGCCGAATACGACAGCAGCGTGTCGAAGGGCTGTCCGGTCGCGGCGGAACAGACCACCGGCGGTTTGCCGCGCCCGCCGGCGATTACGCCCTCGGCGCGCAGGGTGGCCAGCGCCTGGCGCACCGGTCCGCGCGACGCGTTCCACTGTTGGCACAGCCGAGACTCCGACGGAAGCGGCGCACCGACGACCAATTCACCGAGCCGGATCTGTTCCCTCAGGCTGTCGGCGATGACCTCATGCAATGCGATTGCCACGACTTGACTATACATGTGTGTCCGGGCTCCGACCCGCGAATCAGGCTGTCGGTTAAGAGAATATGAACATCTGCTGCCCAATCCGTTCCTGCGTTGACAGCTACTGAACCGCTGCCGGAGGGTCCTTGTAATGACAAGTCGGCGCCCTTGGAATCGGAGCTCCCATGACTGACGTCGCCAACAACCAGAGCGTCGGAAAGTCCATCGACGACGCCCAACTCGGCGTCTTCCACTTCAAGGCCGCGGCGACCGCCGGTGCGGGGTTCTTCACCGACTCCTACGACCTGAACGTCATCGGCTCAGTGACGCTGCTGGCCGCACCGCAATTCCACCTCGGCAGCGGTCAGATCTCGATGCTGACAAGCTCGACGCTGCTAGCGGTCGCAGTGGGCGCAATGGTGTTCGGCCGGCTCGGCGACCTCTTCGGCCGCCGGCGCGTCTACGGGCTCGAAGCCGTGCTGATGATCATCGGAGCCCTGGTGTCGGCATTCGCCCCGAACTTCACGGTGTTGTTGGTCGGCCGGCTCATTCTCGGCGTGGGCATCGGCGGCGACTACCCGGCCAGCGGCGTCATCATGACCGAGTACGCCAACGCGCGAAATCGTGGCAAGCTCGTCGGCCTGACGTTCCTGTTCTACGTGTTCGGTCAAGTCTGTGCCTATCTCGTCAGCCTGCTGGTCCTCGCGGTCGGTGTCGACAACGGTCTGGCCTGGCGAGTGATCCTCGGGCTGGGCGTGCTGCCGTCGGTGCTGGTTCTCTACCAGCGTCGCCACATGCCGGAGTCGCCCCGGTGGACGGCCGAGCATGGCGACGAGCGGCAGGCGCGCCATGACTTCGAGAAGTTCGCCGGAGCGGGCAACGAAACGTTCACGGCAGCAACGGTTTCCAAGGCTTCGATCGGTGGGCTGCGCTTGGCGTTGACGAATCGCAAGGTGCTCATCACTCTGCTGGGCACCGCCGGAAGCTGGTTCTTCTTCAACGTCGCGGTGTACGGCAACTCGGTGAGTCAGCCGCTGTTGATCAAGACCATCAGCCCGCACGGCTCCACGTTGTCCAACATCGCGCTCAACGCCGTGCTCGTTGTCTGCTTCAGCCTGGTCGGCGCCATCGCCGGGCTCTTCGTTCTCGACCGATGGCCCCGGCGTCGACTCCAAATCGTCGGCTTCACGCTATGTGCGTCGGCCATGCTGTTGATCACCGTGGTGCCGAGCCTGAGCAGCGCCGTCCTGCCCTTCGGGATCGTCTTCGGACTCTCTCTGTTCGGCATCGCGTTCGGTCCGAACTACACCACCATGCTGTTGGCCGCCGAGTCGTACCCGACCACCTTCCGCAGCAGCCTGCACGGCCTGTCGTCGGGCGTCGCCAAGGTGGGCGCATTCGGGGGAGCGCTGGTGGTGCCGCTCGTCCTCGCGTCTTCGGGGCTACGGGCCGTGACGCTGCTGGCGTTCGGTTGCTACGTCGCGGCGATCGCGACGACATTCTTGCTGCCGGAACCCCGTGGCCGCGCGCTCGACGAGGTCAGCGACCGGTTGAGGCCCAGGCCTTCGGCGAACGCCACTTCGCGACAACGGCTCTCGCCGGAGCCGCTCACCGCATGACGTGTGAGGAGAACCGCATACCGCCTGGCTTGTGCCCACTGTGGGACCCGCTCGCAAGCGCGCTGTTCGGGGGGGTGCCCCCGGCAGGATTCGAACCTGCGGCCTTCTGCTCCGGAGGCAGACGCTCTATCCCCTGAGCTACGGGGGCGCATGGAGATCATGATGCGCCAGGTGGGCCCAGACAGACTAACGCATCGCGGTGACCGCTCGACCACCGCAATGGATTCGGGGCGCGGGCACCTCAGCCAATAGGATGGACGCTTGTGACCCCCGCTGACCTCGCTGAGCTGCTCAGGAGCACCGCTTCCGCGGTGCTGGCCGAGCGCGGGCTGGACGCTGCCGCCCTGCCGGCGACGGTCACGGTGGAGCGGCCCCGCAACCCCGAGCACGGCGACTACGCCAGCAACCTGGCGCTTCAGCTGGGCAAGAAGGTCGGCGCCAACCCCCGCGAGTTGGCCGGCTGGTTGGCCGAGGCGCTGTCACGGGCCGACGGAGTCGCCTCGGCGGAGGTGGCCGGGCCCGGCTTCATCAACCTGCGCCTCGAGGCGTCGGCGCAGGCGGTGGTCGTCAACAACGTCATCGACGCCGGCGACACCTTCGGCCATTCCGACCTGCTGGCCGGCCACAAGATCAACCTGGAGTTCGTCTCGGCCAACCCCACCGGGCCCATCCACATCGGCGGCACCCGCTGGGCCGCCGTCGGCGACGCGCTGGGCCGGTTGT
>NZ_LZJB01000296.1:0-5658 GCF_001666895.1 Mycobacterium sp. E3298 | reverse complement strand
CCGGACCGGGGTGCCGTGGGAGCCGGTCTTCGCCAACTGGCGCGGCAGCAAGCCGTCGCGCGCCATCGCGAACAGCACGCGGCATTGGCCGAGCATCAGCACCATCACCACGGTGGTCAATCCGGCCAGCGCCCCGATCGCGATGATCTTGCTGGCCCAATGGATGCCGTTCGCGGTGAACGCCGTGGCGAGGTTGGCCGGCTTGTGGCCGGGCATCGTCTTGAGCTGGGTGTAGGAGACCATCCCGGACAGCACCACCGAGACCGCCACGTAGAGCACGGTCACGATCGCCAGCGACGCCAGGATGCCCCGCGGAACGTCGCGCTGGGGCCGCTTGGTCTCCTCAGCCATGGTCGCGACGATGTCGAACCCGATGAACGCGAAGAACACGATCGACGCTCCCGCCAACACCCCGTACCAGCCGTAGTGGCTGCTGTGCGCCCCGGTCATCAGCGACAGCACCGACTGGTTGACGCCCGACGCCTCGTGCCCCGCCTCCGGCTTGGGGATGAACGGCGAATAGTTGGAGCCCTTGATGTAGAAGGCGCCGACGACGACGACCAGCAGCACCACCGACACCTTGATGCCGGTGATCACCGCGGAGAACCGCGACGACAGCTTGGTGCCCAGGGCGATCAGCACGGCAACCCCGGTGACGATCAGCAGCGCGCCCCAGTCCAGGCTGACCGAACCGAGCTGCGTTGTGCCGCCGGCAAACCCGAACACGTTGCCCAGGTAGCTCGACCAGCCCTTGGCCACGACCGCGGCGCCGATCGCCAACTCGAGCAGCAGGTTCCAGCCGATGATCCAGGCGAGGAACTCCCCGAAGGTGGCGTAGGAGAAGGTGTAGGCGCTGCCGGCGACCGGCAGCGTGGAGGCGAACTCGGCGTAGCACAGCGCCGCCAGCGCGCAGGTGACCGCCGCGATCACGAACGAGATCCAGATCGCCGGGCCGGTGATGTCACCGGTCGTCGACGCGGTGACGGTGAAGATACCGGCGCCGATCACCACGGCGACCCCGAAGACGACCAGGTCCAACCAGGTCAATTCCTTGCGTAACCGGGTGTCTGGCTCGTCGGTGTCGGCGATCGATTGTTCGACCGACTTCATGCGCCATCGGTTGGCCATCCGTCGCCCTTTCCCTCTACGAAGGGGACCCATTGGTCCGTCACAGTACTGGGTACTCTGCCGAGATGGCGGACACCAAAGCAAACACCAGGGACCATGCGGTGGTCATCGGCGGCAGCATCGCCGGGCTGTGCGCCGCGCAGGTGCTCTCGGATGCGTTCTCCCGGGTCACGGTCTACGAGCGCGACGAGTTGCCGAGCACACCGTCGAGCCGGGCGACCGTTCCGCAGGACCGGCACCTGCACATGCTGATGGCCCGCGGCGCAATGGAGTTCGAGAGCCTTTTCCCCGGGCTGCTGGAAGACATGGTGGCCGCGGGCGTGCCCATGCTGGAGAACCGGCCCGACTGCATTCATCTCGGCGCCGCGGGCCACGTGCTCGGCACCGGACACACACTGCGTGACGAATTCACCGCGTACGTGCCCAGCCGGCCGCACCTGGAGTGGCAGCTGCGCAAACGCGTCCGCAACACGGACAACGTCACGATGGTGCGGCGCTCGGTGGCCGAACCGCGGTTCGACCCGGCGCGCCAGCGGGTGACCGGGGTGCTGCTGGATCCCGTCGACGGCGAGGAACCGGAATTCGTCGCGGCCGACCTCGTCGTCGACGCGGCAGGCAGGGGCACCCGGCTGCCGACGTGGCTGACGCAGTGGGGCTACGAGCGCCCGCGGGAAGACCTCCTCGACATCGGCATCTACTACGCGACCCAGCAATTTCGCATCCCGGACGGCTTGATAGCGGAGAAGGTTGTGGTCGCCGGCGCGTCGCACGACAAGTCGCTGGGGCTCGGCATGCTCTGCTACGAGGACGGCACCTGGGTGCTGACGACGTTCGGGGTGGCGAACGTCAAGCCGCCGCAGACGTTTCCGGAGATGCTGGAACTGGCCGAGGAGCTGGTCCCGCCCCACGTCAACGCGGCGCTGAAGCAGGCCGATCCCATCGGCGAGCCGGCGTTCCACGCCTTTCCGGCCAGCAAGTGGCGCCGCTACGACAAGCTGGACCGCTTCCCCGCCGGCATCATCCCCCTCGGCGACGCCGTGGCCAGCTTCAACCCCACCTTCGGGCAGGGCATGACGATGACCTCGCTGCAGGCCGGCCATCTGCGTCGCGCGCTGAAACTGCCCGACGACCAGCTGGCCGCCGAACTCAGTCGGGCCACCGCCAAGTCGACCTTCCCGGTGTGGACGATGAACGCCATCGGCGACGTCACCTTCCACCACGCCGAGACCAAGGGGCCCATTCCCTGGTGGTGGCGGCCCTCGGGCGCGCTGTTCGACCAGTTCCTCGGGGCCGCCGAGACCGATCCCGTTCTGGCCGAATGGTTTTTGCGCCGGTTCTCGCTGCTCGACAGCCTCTACATGGTCCCGCCGCCGCGCATCGTCGGCCGCACGATCGCCCACAATCTGCGGCTGTGGCTGGGCGAACGCCGTCAGGCCGCCCGTGGCGATCGCCGCCGCACCCCTACAGCCCTACGGTCGCCCTGAACAGCTTGGTGGGCTCGCGCGCGACCAGCCGGATCGGGGCGTCGTCGGCCGCCACCCAGGCGGCCATCCCCCGCTGCAGCGTCAGCGACCCGGACTTGCCGTGCACCGTCGTGCACCCCTCGGTGCACAGCAGGATCTGCGGACCCTCGTGGCTGCACGAGGCGTCGACCTCGTGGCCCAGGTAGTCGCCGTCGAGCTCCAGCAGCGCGACCGCGAATTCCTCGGCCGGAGTCTCATAGATCAGGCCGAAGCCCTCGCGGCGTACGTGGGGGCGCACCTGTTCCTCGGTGGTCGGGGTGAAGTCGAGCACCCGTAGCAGTTCGGGGACGTCGACGTGCTTGGGGGTCAGGCCGCCGCGTAACACGTTGTCGGAGTTGGCCATCACCTCCAGGGCGAAACCGCGCAGGTAGGTGTGCAGGCTGCCGGCCGACACGAAGATCGCCTCGCCCGGGGCCAGCGTGATGCGGTTCAGCAACAGCGCGGCCAGCACCCCGGCGTCGCCGGGGTAGCGTTCCCCGAGCTCCAGCACCGTCTTGACCTCGCCGGCGAATTCCGTTGCCCCGGAGCTGATGTACTGGATGGCGCCGTCCAGCACCGCGGGCACCAGCACGTCGATGTCAGGCTGCGGCGCGGTGATCCAGGTGGTGAACAGCGCGCGCAGGCCATCGGCGTCGGACTGGTCGTTGAGCAGGTCGATGAAGGGGTCGAGGTCGGAGACGGACAGCGCCCGCAGCAACTCGACCGTGCGGGAGGCCTGCCGGAATCCGGCGAGCGCCTCGAATGGCTGCAGCGCCACCAGCAATTCGGGCTTGTGCGAGGTGTCGCGATAGTTGCGGACCGGCGAGTTCAGCGGAATGCCCAGCCGCTCCTCCCGCAGGTAACCCTCGGCCGCCTGCGCCGCGCTCGGGTGGGCCTGCAGCGACAGCGGCTCGTCGGCCGCGAGCACCTTGACCAGGAACGGCAGCACGTCGCCGAACCGGGCGCGGGCCCCGGGGCCCAGCTGGCCTTCCGGGTCGGCGACCAGCGCGTCGAGCAAAGAGATCTCGCCGGCGTCCGTTTCCAGCCAGGCCGGGTCGCCCGGATGCGCCCCGAACCAGAGTTCGGCCTCCGGATGGGCAGCCGGGACCGTCCGCCCGGTGAATTCGGCGATGGCGGTACGCGATCCCCAGGCGTACGTGCGTAAGGCCCCGCGAAGCAGTTCCACTGTGTTATCTATCCCCGCGCCAGGCGCGCGTAAACCGCGGCCATCTCCAGTCGAACGGCCAATACTGCCAGTTGCTGCTCGGCGCTGATGGCGCCGCCCAACGCGGGCGCGACCGTCGACCCGGCAGAGCCGCCGGGACCGTCGGGCACGTCCTCGGCGGCGAGCAGGTACACGTCGTCGAGCCCGGCGGTCCGGGCCGCCACGATGGTCTGCTCGGCGGACAGCGTGAGGGCCAGCACCAGCAGCCGCCGCGGCAGCGGCCCGTCGATCTGTTCGTCGTGGAAGAGCGCGTCGGCGGGATCGGCGAAGCCGCCGGAGACCCCGGCCCGCAGCGCGACGACGGCATCCGACAGCCCGGTCGCGGCAACCACCTGGTGGGCGATCCGCAGCAGGACGGAACTGCCGTGCCGGGCCAGCGCGAGCGTCGCGGCGCAGTCGCCGGCCAGCGCCACCTGCCGATCGGCGATGCGCGCGGCAATCGTCTTGGCCGGGTTGGTGAACAGCTCGCGGGCCGCACTGTTGCGCAGCGCCTCGGCGTCCAGCTCGTCGGCCAGCGCCCGCAGGTCGACGCTGGGTCGCTGGTCGACCGCCTGCACCACCGCCAGGGCGGCGGCCAGGTAGCGGCACAACCCGAACTCGTCGGGGATCGGAAGCCGCGGCGCCAGCACCGCCGCGCGGCCGGCGGTGGCGTCCCGCAGCGGACCCTCGTATGGCGCGACGACGACGACCCGCGCCCCGCGGCGCACCCCGGTGGCGACCGCGGTGACCAGCGCCGGATCGCCGGGATCGTCGCCCGCGACGATCAGCACGTCGAGCGGGCCGATCCACGGCGGTACCTCGGCGGTCAGCGTGATCGGCTCGGAGGCCGCTCCGGCCACCGTCGCCGCGACCATCGCGCCGGCGTTGTCGGCGGTCCCGCGGCCGGCGACCCAGATCAGGCTGCGCGGCCGGTCGTCGGCCCGCAGCGGATCCAGGGCACCCTCGTCGACGGCCGCGGCGATCGCGCGCACCTGCGCGCCCGCCGACGACGCGGAGCGCAGCAGGCCGTCCCGGTCGGCGGCGAGCAGGCCCTCGGTGTCCTCGAGATCGATCGCCCGGACGGTGTTCACGGCGCGGCCCCGGCGGGCGCCGACTGCGCCTGGATCTGAGCGCTGATCTGCGCGACCACCGCGTCTACGTCGTCGGTGCTGCGCGCCTCGACGTTGAGCCGCAGCAACGGCTCGGTGTTGGAGCTGCGCAGGTTGAACCAGCTGCCGTCGCCGAGGTCGACCGTCACGCCGTCCACGTGGTCGATCGCGTGGATGCGGCTGCCGAAGGACTTCAGCACCGCCTCGGTGCACAGCGCGGCGTCCGCCACGGTGAAGTTGATCTCGCCTGACGACTCGTAGCGCTGGTAGTCGGCGGTCAGCTCCGACAGCGGCCGGTCCTGCTCGCCCAGGGCCGCCAGCACGTACAGCGCCGCCAGCATCCCGGAGTCCGCGCCCCAGAAGTCGCGGAAGTAATAGTGCGCCGAATGCTCGCCGCCGAAGATGGCGCCGGTGTCGGCCATCATCGCCTTGATATAGGAGTGCCCGACGCGCGAGCGCAGCGGTGTGCCGCCGCGCTCGGTGACCAACTCCGGCACCGCCCGGGACGTGATCACGTTGTGGATGATGGTGGCGCCGATCTCCCGGCTCAACTCGCGCGCGGCGACCAGGCTGGTCACGGTCGAGGGCGACACCGGCCGGCCGCGTTCGTCGACGACGAAGCAGCGGTCGGCGTCCCCGTCGAAGGCCAAACCGATATCGGCGCCCGTCTCGCGGACGTAGGCCTGCAGGTCCACCAGGTTGGCCGGGTCGAGCG
>NZ_LZJB01000295.1:0-626 GCF_001666895.1 Mycobacterium sp. E3298 | reverse complement strand
GGAAGCGCCCCAAAATCAAACACGAATTACTCCTTAACCTTGGCCGCTTGGCTCGGGTATTGACTGACGATAAATCGGTGACGGCGGGTCGCCTGGGCGCCCGACCCCCGCAGCGTGGGCGGCCGCCGGTGATCGCGGCCAACCGGGCGTTGGTGCAGCAGTTGCAGGCCACCAACGTGATCGGGCAGAACACCGGGGCGATCGCATTCCACGCCGACGCCGCCGTCATCAACGACCCCGACCCCGGACCGGCATAAATCCGCGCCGAATTAACCTCCGGCGGAAGCGCCCCAAAATCAAACACGAATTACTCCTTAACCTTGGCCGCTTGGCTCGGGTATTGACTGACGATAAATCGGTGACGGCGGGTCGCCTGGGCGCCCGACCCCCGCAGCGTGGGCGGCCGCCGGCCCGGCCGTTGCGCTGTCCGCTGACCCGCTGGAACGGGGCGCCTCCCACCCGGACCGTCGAGTCACGGGCAGCGAGAAGACGGGGCGGCGCTCTAGCCTTCGCAAGCAAGCGCATCGCTTGAAGCCAGCTATCTAAAACACTCGCGAGGGAAACACATGGTTCGAGCCGGGGGGTTCGTAGGTGTTTGACTTCGGGGCGTTACCGCCGGAGATCAA
>NZ_LZJB01000294.1:0-695 GCF_001666895.1 Mycobacterium sp. E3298 | reverse complement strand
GTGATCGGCCCGTGCCGGACCGCGATCTTGCCGACCTCCAGCCGCGGGTCGCAGTGCAGGGCGAAGATCCGCGAGACGGTGTCGGCGCTGCTGGCGCCGCTCGGCATCGAACACACGCTGCAATACCGGAGGGGTGTGCCGCCGGTGGTCAACGAGGACGTCTCGACGCGCATCCTCACCCACGCGATCGAGGCCATCGGCCCCGACGCGCTGGCCGATACCCGCCAGTCGGGTGGGGGCGAGGACTTCTCCTGGTACCTCGAGGAGATTCCCGGTGCGATGGCGCGCCTGGGCGTCTGGCCGGGGCAGGGACCGCAGCTGGATCTGCACCAGCCGACGTTCGACCTCGACGAGCGGGCCCTGGCGATCGGGCTGCGGGTGATGGTCAACATCGTCGAGCAGTCGGCCGCGTTCGCGCTGCTGCCCTAGCGCGTCGCCCGCATGACGTGCTCGGCGATGTGCGCGTAACTTCGCAACGTGACGTCCGCCGCGTCGCTCATGATGTTGTAGCCATGGTCGACGCCGGCGACCTCGTAGTACTCCGCCAATGCCCCGACGGCGTCGAGCTTTTCGGCGTAGCTGCGGGCCTCGTCGCGAAGTCGATCGTGTTCGGCCGTCACGACCAGCGCGGGCGCGATACCGGCGATCCCGTCGGCGTTGTCGCCCCACGCGGGGGAGGCCAGGCGGTCGCGCCG
>NZ_LZJB01000293.1:0-10750 GCF_001666895.1 Mycobacterium sp. E3298 | reverse complement strand
TGCATCTCGTCGAGCAAATGCCCGTAGTCCGGCTCGTCGACCCCCATCATCTGCTGGATCGCCTTCGACGACAGGCCGACCTTATGGCCCAGCACACGGGCTCCCTCGGCCACCCGCTGCCGGATGTTGATCAGCTGGATCTCATAGGCGTCGACGACGTCGATCTCCGGATGAACGGCGGTCAGCGGAGCGATCGGTGAGCGGCTCCGCTCAGCCTGCGCCAGGTCGGCAGCAAGCTCGTCTCGTGTCGCAACACTGAGCATCTGCAGAAGTCCCCTCGTTCGTGTGACCGGCCCAGTAGCGCCCGGCCCGGGCAATTCTATAACGTGTTCTACATGACAGCACAGGAGCTCGACGTCGTCGTGGTCGGCAGCGGCGGAGCCGGCATGGTAGCTGCGCTTACCGCCGCTCACCGGGGCCTTTCCACAGTAGTCATCGAGAAGGCTGCGCACTTCGGCGGCTCGACCGCCCGCTCGGGTGGGGGCGTCTGGATTCCGAACAACGAGGTGCTCAAGCGTGACGGCGTCCGGGACAACCCGGAGGCGGCCCGGACCTACCTGCACGGCATCATCGGCAACGTCGTCGAGCCGGAACGCATCGACACGTACCTCGAGCGTGGACCCGAGATGCTCTCGTTCGTGCTCAAGCACACCCCGCTGAAGATGTGCTGGGTTCCGCGCTACTCCGACTACTACCCGGAGGCGCCGGGCGGTCGCGCCGAGGGACGTTCGATCGAGCCGAAGCCGTTCGACGCGCGCAAGCTGGGCGCCGACATGCCCGGGCTCGAGCCGGCATACGGCAAGGTGCCGCTCAACGTCGTTGTGATGCAACAGGACTACGTGCGGCTGAACCAGCTGAAGCGCCACCCGCGGGGCGTGGCCCGCAGCCTGAAGGTCGGCGCCCGCACCATGTGGGCGAAGGCGACCGGTAAGAACCTCGTCGGCATGGGCCGGGCGTTGATCGGCCCGCTGCGGATCGGACTGCAGCAGGCCGGCGTCCCGGTGCTGCTCAACACCGCGCTGACCGACCTGTACGTCGAGGACGGCGTGGTGCGCGGCGTCTACGTCCGCGACAGCGGCGCGTCGGAGTCTGCCGAGCCGCGGCTGATCCGGGCCCGGCGCGGGGTGATCCTGGCCTCGGGCGGTTTCGAGCACAACGAGCAGATGCGGGTGAAATATCAGCGCGCGCCGATCACCACCGAGTGGACCGTCGGCGCCAAGGCCAACACCGGCGATGGCATCGTCGCGGCCGAAAAGCTGGGCGCCGCACTCGAACTGATGGAAGACGCCTGGTGGGGCCCGACCGTGCCGCTGGTGGGCGCGCCGTGGTTCGCGTTGTCCGAGCGCAATTCGCCGGGATCGATCATCGTCAACATGTCGGGCAAGCGGTTCATGAACGAGTCGATGCCCTACGTCGAGGCCTGCCACCACATGTACGGCGGAGAATACGGCCAGGGCCCCGGGCCGGGCGAGAACATTCCGGCGTGGCTGGTGTTCGACCAGCAGTACCGGGACCGCTACATCTTCGCGGGATTGCAGCCGGGACAACGCATTCCCCGCAAGTGGCTGGAGTCGGGGGTCATTATCTCCGCCGACACCCTCGAGGAGCTGGCGCAGAAGGCCGGGCTGCCGGTCGCGGACTTCACCGCGACGGTGGCGCGATTCAACGGCTTCGCCAGGTCCGGCGTCGACGAAGACTTCCACCGCGGCGAGAGCGCGTACGACCGCTACTACGGCGACCCGACCAACAAGCCGAATCCCAACCTGGGCGAACTCGCCCAGGCTCCGTACTACGCCGCCAAGATGGTGCCCGGTGACCTGGGCACCAAGGGCGGCGTGCGCACCGACGTCCACGGCCGCGCGCTGCGCGACGACGGCTCGATCATCGAAGGCCTTTACGCCGCAGGCAATGTCAGCGCCCCGGTGATGGGCCACACGTACCCGGGTCCGGGCGGGACCATCGGCCCGGCGATGACGTTCGGCTACTTGGCCGCGCTGCACATTGCGGGGGAACGCTGATGCCCATCGACGTCGACGTCGCACTGGCCGCCGAGCTGGACCCGATCGATTTCTCGTGGACGAGCAGCGACGTGCAGCTCTACCACTTGGCGTTGGGCGCCGGCAAGGATCCGATGGACCCCCGCGAACTGCGTTACCTGGTTGACGACACACCGCAGGTGCTGCCGACGTTCGGCAACGTGGCGGCGTCCTTTCACATGACCAAACCGCCGACCGTGCAATTCCCCGGCATCGACATCGAGCTGGGCAAGGTGCTGCACGCCAGCGAGCGGGTGGAGGTGCCCGGCCCGCTGCCGCCCTCGGGTTCGGCCCGCGCCGTCACCCGGTTCACCGACATCTGGGACAAGGGCAAGGCCGCGGTGATCTGGAGCGAGACGACCGTCAGCGCGCCCGACGGCACGCTGCTGTGGACGCAGCGGCGGTCCATCTTCGCCCGCGGCGAGGGCGGATTCGGCGGCGAGCGTGGGCCATCGACGTCGGACGCCGCGCCGGACCGGGCACCCGACGTGGAGGTTGCGGTGCCGATCCTGCCGCAGCAGGCGCTGCTCTACCGACTGTGCGGCGACCGCAACCCGCTGCACTCAGACCCGGAATTCGCGGCGGCCAATGGCTTTTCGCAACCGATCCTGCACGGCCTGTGCACCTACGGCATGACGTGCAAGGCGATCGTCGACACGCTGCTGGACGGCGACGCCGGCGCGGTGGCCGCGTACGGCGCGCGCTTCGCCGGCGTGGCGTTCCCGGGCGAGACGCTGCGCGTCAACGTGTGGAAAGAGGACGGCCGTTTTGTGGCGAGCGTTGTCGCGCCTTCGCGCGACAACGCCGTCGTGCTCAGCGGCGTCGAACTGGTCCACAAGTAGGTTATTTGCGCCGTACGGACTACCGCTAAACGGCGCAATATGCTTTCGTCCTTTCATGGTCGCTGAAGGGCAGTCGCCCGAACCGCGTGCGGCCGACGAGGGAACCGCACTGCGGAGCATTCCGATATTCGCCGAGATCGACGACGCACAACTCGACCTGCTCAGGAAAACCGTAGGTCGTCAGCACGTTTCCGCCAACGAGTGGCTCTTTCACCTGGGCGACCCGTCGGACGCCATCTATGTAATCGCCTCGGGACGATTCGCGGCCATCGGCCTCGACGGACAGGTGCTTCGTGAGATGGCATCAGGTGACTCGATCGGAGACCTGGGCGTGATCACCGGCGCCGCTCGCTCGGCCGGGGTACGAGCCCTTCGGGACGGCGTCGTCTGGAGGATCGCCGCCGACACGTTCAGCGAGGTGCTCGCCAAGGCGCCGCAGCTGCAATCGGCGATGTTCCGGGCGATGGCGGTGATGCTTCGCGAGTCACGAGCCGCCACCGTCTCTCGCGGTCGCCGGGTCGTCGGCGTGGTGTCGACCGGAGATGCGGTCGCCGCCCCGATCGTCGATGCGATCGCGACCCTGCTGAGATCGCACGGCCAGGCTGCCGTCGTCGCGCCGCCCGTCGAGACGACGGCCGCGGCCAATCATTACGGCGAGCTCGTCGACACGTTCAGCGAGACCCTCGACCGCGTCGAGCGAAGCAACGATTGGGTCTTGCTGGTGGCCGAGCGGGGCTCGGGCGACAGCTGGCGACGGTATGTCACCGCGCAAAGCGACCGGGTCGTGGTCGTCGCCGATCACGCCCATCCGCCGCAAGCGCTCGAACCACCCGTGACCGAAGGGCCGGTCCACCTCGTCACTTGCGGCGTCGTGCCGGACCCGAGCTGGTGGGATCTGCTGGCGCCGGTCTCACATCATCCCGCCGACGCCGACGGGATCGGCGCGCTGGCCCGCCGAATCGCCGGCCGATCTCTCGGTCTCGTGCTGGGGGGTGGCGGCGCTCGGGGCCTCGCGCATTACGGGGTCTACGAAGAGCTCACTCGGGCGGGCCTCGTCATCGACCGGTTCGGCGGGACCAGTTCCGGTGCCCTCGCTGCCGCCACCTTCGCGCTGGGTCTGGACGCGCGGGAATGCACCGCGGCGGCACGGAAGTACGTCGCGGAGACCAGGCCGGTCAGCGACTACACGATCCCTGCGATAGCCCTCACGCGAGGTCGCCGTGTCGACCGTCTGATCGAGGGATTCTTCGGCAGCAGCACCCTGATCGAGCAGCTGCCGAGGGAGTTCTTCTCCGTCTCCACCGACATCATCACGGGCGATCAGATCGTCCATCGCCGTGGGCTGCTGTGGGTCGCGGTGCGCGCATCGATTTCGATACCCGGTCTCCTGCCGCCGGTGCAGCATGGGGAACGGCTGCTCGTCGACGGCGGACTGATGAACATCCTCCCGGCCGACGTGATGTGCGCCGATCCGGACGGCGAGGTGATATGCGTCGATCTGCGCACGACTTGGGTGCCATCGAAGGGCTTTGGCCCGCTGCCGGCGAAGCTTCAGCCTCCCGCGTTCGTCCGGCGGCTCGTGACCGGGACGGATGTAGCCCTGCCACCGCTGCAGGACACGTTGCTTCGCAGTGTCGAACTCGCGGCCCCCAAGTGGAACCTGCGCGAGCTCCCCCGAGTCACGGCGATCATCGAGCCGGACGTCTCAGCGATCGGTCCGTTGGACTTCAAAAACATCGATGCGGCCCTGAAAGCCGGGCGGAAAGCGGCCCGGGCGGCTCTCGAAGCGCAACCAGCTCTCACCCGCTGAGCGTCGGATACGATTACCCCTGCAGCTAACAGCTCAGCATCTTCAGACGGCAGACGCTTAGTGTGTGCACACGGTGGTCAGGGCGGGCGGGGCAGACAACGACGAGTCTCGCTCGCGCAGGCGGCCGTTCGAGTGCGGCGAGGCCGTTAACCCATGGGCTCCGATTGGTGGGACAAGCCACTGGCCAATCTCGTCGTGCACTTGAATGGCGGCGAGAAGATCGTGCCGATCTTCGATCAATTATTCGTCGGCCGTCAGTGCGCGGGCATCGACGAACAGCGCCGACTGGTCATTCCCGATCCGAACGTCTCCCGCAACCACCTCGAGATTCGCCTGGACGTCAGCACCGACCGGGCTTACCTCATCGACACCAGCACCAACGGGACGTTGCTCAATGGCATGCCGCTTGAGCGCGCCGTCCAGGTCCCCATCAAGCCCGAGGACCGGATCTCGATAGGCGACGTCCTGCTCATCTTCCGATCGGACCGGTTCACTGCCGCCGGAATAACCAACACAAGCCCGACCCTGACCCGCATCGTCGAGGAGACCATGGTCATGGTGGTCGGGGATATCACCAACTACTCGACGATCTCCGAAGTGACCGACAACAGGGTGATCGCCCAGAGCCTGAACTATCTGTGGCACGAACTCAACCTCGTCCTGCGCGCCCATCGGGGCACGCTCAACCATTACGCCGGCGATGCGCTGTATGCGGTGTGGGAACTGCGGACCATTCCGAAGGCTAACGAGCTCGCGATCGACTTCGCGCTCGCCGCGAACCGGAGGGTCGAGGAGATCGGGCCCACGCTGCCGCTGCGTAGCCCAGACGGCTCGCCGATCCGCATGGGTTGGGGGGTGGTGCAGGGCCGGGCCGCGATCGCCGCGATGACGAGAACGGTCACGGCCGTGATTGGCGACGCGACCAACGTGGCGTTCCGGCTGGCCGGCATCGCCGGGCGGGCCGGGCGCCCGGCCGTGATGGTCAGCAGCCGCGTGCGCGATGCCGTTGAGCCGGAATATGTCTGGGGCCACTCGGAGCAGGTCGAGATCAAGGGCCGGCGCGGCATGGAGACCGTGTATTCGGTCGTCGCGCGTTCTTAGCCGACTGCCGTCGAGTGTGCGGGAGGCCGCACAGTCGAACGCGAACGTGCGGCAGGCCGCACACTCGAACGCGAATGGCAGCGTTAGCCGAGGATGAGGCCCGACGTGGGCACGCCGGTTCCCGCGGTGACGAGGACGTGCTCGACGTCGGGGACCGGGTTGACCGAGGTCCCGCGCAATTGCCGGACACCCTCCGCGATTCCGTTCATCCCGTGGATGTAGGCCTCACCGAGCTGGCCGCCGTGGGTATTGATCGGCAGCCGACCGCCCACCTCGACCGCGCCGTTGGCGATGAAGTCTTTGGCCTCGCCCTTGGCGCAGAATCCCAACTCCTCCAACTGAATCAGTGTGAACGGAGTGAAGTGGTCGTAGATCACGGCGGTCTGAATATCGTCCGGCTTCAGGCCCGATTGCTGCCAGAGCTGCTTGCCGACCACACCCATCTCGGGCAGGCCGAGTTCGGAGCGGTAGTAGCTCACCATGGTGTACTGGTCGGGGCTGGCGCCCTGGGCCGCCGCCTCGATGACGGCGGGCCGCTGCTTGAGGTCTCGCGCCCGCTCCACGGAGGTCACCACGAGGGCCACCGCGCCGTCGGTCTCCTGGCAGCAGTCCAGCAGCCGCAACGGCTCGGCGATCCACCGCGAATTCTGGTGGTCGTCAATGGTTATCGGCTTCTCGTAGAAGTACGCCTTCGGGTTCTTGGCCGCGTGCTTGCGGTCTGCGACCGAGATGGCGCCGAAGTCACGGCTGGTGGCACCGGACCAGTGCATGTACCGCTGCGCGATCATGGCCACCTGCGCGGCCGGTGTCGAAAGGCCATGCGGATACGAGAAGGAGTTGTCGGCTGCCGTCGAATCGGCCTGCGCCCCAGGGGTCCCCGCGAGGCGACTTTGCACCTGACCGAAACGCTGGCCGGACCGTTCGTTGAACGCGCGGTAGGCCACCACGACGTCCGCCAGCCCGGTCGCGACGGCCGCTGCTGCGTGTGCGACGGTCCCGCACGCCGCACCGCCGCCGTAACCCGTCTGCGCGAAGAATCTCAGGTCGCCGATGCCGGTCGCACGCGCCACCGCGGTCTCGTTGTTGCTGTCCATCGTGAAGGTGGTGAGGCCGTCGACGTCCGACGGCTTGAGGCCCGCGTCGTCGAGCGCATCCAGAACCGCCTCGGCCGCCAGGCGCAGCTCGCTTCGGCCGGAATTCTTCGAGAAGTCGGTGGCACCGATGCCGACGATGGCGGCCTTAGCCGACAACATTAAGCGTCCCCAATCGTGAGCGTGGCGGTCGCGATGACGTGGTCGCCAAGGCTGTTGCGGCCGAACACCTTCACCGTGATCAACCCGTCCTCCACCGCGGTCACCTCACCTGAGAAGGTGATGGTGTCGTAGGCGTACCACGGCACGCCCAGCCGCAGACCGATCGACTTGATCATCGCGGTCGGCCCGGCCCAGTCGGTCAGGAAGCGCTGTACCAGCCCGGTGTCGGTGAGGATGTTGACGAAGATATCCTTCGATCCCTTGGCCTGGGCCAGATCCCGGTCGTGGTGCACGTCCTGAAAGTCGCGGGTGGCGATGGCCGTCGAGATGATGAAGGTGGGCGTGCCTTCGATCTTGAGCTCAGGCAGCTTCGTACCCACTTCGACGACGGGCGCACTCATGCTTGGGGCTCCCATGCGTACAGGGTCCATTCCGGGCCGGACTCACCGGCGGGAAAGTCGATATAGGTTGCGCGAACAGGCATTCCGATCTTCACCGCGGCAGGGTCGACCCCGCGCAGCTCGCCCAGCATCCGGACCCCTTCCTCGAGTTCGACCAGGGCGATCACGAAGGGCAGCGTGCGCCCGGGAACCTTGGGCGCGTGGTGCACTACGAAGCTGTACACCGTGCCCGTGCCGCCGGCCACCACAAAGTCGATCGGCTGCTCTTTGTCCTGCCACACCGCCGGCACCGGCGGGTGCTGCAGGCTGCCGTCGGGCCGCCGCTGAATGCGCAGCTCGTGTGCCTTGACACCCTCCCAGAAGAACGCGGTGTCCCGGGAAACCGCCGGGCGCATTAGGGCGTCGGCGTCCAAATCCTCGGGAATCGAAGACCGCGCCGTCTCGGATGTCTCGCGCGGCTTGAATTTGAGTATGCGCCATGCCATCTCGGCGACATCCTCGTCACCGACGCGCCAGGTGATGTGCTGGTTGATGAACCAGCCTTCGCCGAGAGCGGTCTGTTTTGGCCCGACCACGTCACGCATCTCGGAGTGCACGGTCACCCGCTCGCCGGGACGCAGATACCGGTGGTAGGTCTGCTCGCAGTTGGTGGCGACCACGCCGACATAGCCTGCGCCGTCGAACAATTCCATGATCGGACCCATGGGATCGTCCGTCGGACGCTCGCCGCCCAGTCCGAACATCGTCCACACCTGGATCATCGCCGGGGGCGCGACAAGGCCGGGATGACCGGCGGCCTTGGCCGCGGCCTCGTCGACGTAGATCGGGTTGCGGTCGCCCAGCGCCTCGACCCAGTTGTTGATGATCGGCTGGTTGACCGGATCCCGGCCCGTGCGGGGTGCGGCGACGACAGTGGACGTGATCTCGGCGACAGCCTTCTTGATGTCGTCCGTGTCGGTCATCGAGGGACCCTCGGCACTTTGAGGCCTGCCGCCGCGATCATTTCTCGCATGACTTCGTTGACGCCTCCACCGAAGGTGATGACCAGGTTGCGCTTGGTTTGCGAGTCCAGCCAGTTCAGCAGCTCCGCGGTGTCCGAGTCGGCCGCGTTGCCATACTTGCCGACGATCTCCTCGGCGAGCCGGCCGATGTACTGGATCCGCTCGGTGCCAAAGACTTTCGTGGCGGCGGCGTCGGCCATGTTGATGTCTTCACCGGCCGCGGCCACCTGCCAGTTGAGCAGCTCGTTGATTCGCCACATCGCGTGGATCTCACCGAGGGCCCGCTTGACGTCCTGGTGGTCGATCGGGGTGATCCCGTCGCTGCCCGGCTTGGACGCCCAGGCGTGCAAGCGGTCGTAGATGCCGGCCGTGCGGCCCGCGGGGCCGAGCATGACACGTTCGTTGTTGAGCTGGGTGGTGATGAGCCGCCAGCCGCCGTTCTCCTCGCCGACCAGCATGTCGGCGGGCACCCGCACGTCGTTGTAGTAGGTGGCGTTGGTGTGGTGGGCGCCGTCGGACAGGATGATCGGCGTCCAGGAGAACCCGGGATCCTTTGTGTCCACGATCAGGATCGAAATGCCCTTGTGTTTAACGGCTTCCGGGTCGGTGCGGCAGGCCAGCCAGATGTAGTCGGCGTCGTGTCCGCCGGTGGTCCACATCTTCTGGCCGTTGACGATGTACTCGTCGCCCTGACGGACGGCGGTCGTCCGCAGGGACGCCAGGTCGGTGCCGGCCTCGGGCTCGCTGTAACCGATCGCGAAGTGCACCTCGCCCGCCAAGATCGCCGGCAGGAACTTCTTTTTCTGCGCCTCGCTGCCGAACTGCTGCAGCGTCGGCCCGACGGTCTGCAGCGTGACCGCGGGCAGCGGAACGTCGGCCCGATGTGCCTCGTTGACGAAGATCGACTGCTCGATGGGCCCGAAGCCCAAGCCGCCGAACTCTTTTGGCCACCCCACCCCGAGCTTGCCGTCGCGGCCCATCCGCCGGATCACCGCGCGGTAGGCCTCGTTGTGCCGGTCCTGCTCCATCGCCTTCATCTCGTCGGACGAGATCAGGTTCGAAAAGTACTCCCGCAGTTCCGCTTGCAGCTGACGCTGCTCCGGAGTGAGGTCTATGAACATTGCGCTCCCACCAGGTCGAGACGATGAGAAGAACCGCCCAGCAGCCGGGACAGGTCCTTGATCGTGGAATAATACCGGTGCATCGGGTAGGTGATGTCCATGCCCATGCCACCGTGCAGGTGATGGCAGGTCTGCATCACCGGCGGGGCCTGCGAAGTGATCCAGTAGCCGAGCACGTCCAGGTCGTCGTCGGCGTCCCGGCCTTCGGAGAGCCGCCACACCACCGACTTGGCCGCCAAATCGATGGTGCGCGAGGCGATGTAGACCTCCGCCAGCTGCGCCGCCACCGTCTGGAACGTGGACAGCGGCTTGCCGAACTGCTTGCGGTTGGCCACGTAGTCCGCGGTGAGGCGCAGCGCCCCGGCCACCAGCCCGTCGGCGTAGGCGCCGACGGCCGCCAAGGCGAGCTGATTGACCCGATGCGCCTGGGCGCCGGCGAGCACATCGGAGTCGCCGACAGCGACGTCGGCGAACGTGACGCTGTACTCGTCCGCACCGTTCGATGTCGGCGTCTTGACCACCGCCACACCGTCGGCCTTCGGCGACACCACCACGACCGCGCTGTCCGCGGTCACGACCATCCAGTCGGCGGATTCGGCATACGGCACAGCCACTTTGGTGCCCGACAGCCGGCCGTCGGCGAAGGTGGTCGACGGCCGGTCGGGCAACGCGGCGCCGGGCTCGTTCAGCGCGGCCGTCAGCACGCCGCCCTTGGCGACCGTGGCCAGGAACCGGTCCTGTTGTTCATCGGACGCCAGGTCAAGCAGCGGCGCCACGCCGAAGCCGAGGGTGGCCAGCGCCGGCGTGATGGCGCCGTGGCGGCCTATCTCGGTGAGCACCGTGGCGACCTCGGGCAGGCCGACGCCGTCGCCGCCGAGGCGCTCGGGCACCGGCAGCGCCGTCACCCCGCCGCTGACCAACGCGTCCCAGCCGAGGTCCCGATCCAGAACGGACGTCACCACATCCGCGACGGCTTGTTGCGTCGCAGTGAGATTGAAGTCCATCAGGACGTCACCGCGGTCTTGCCGGTGTAGTCCACCTGCCAATGCTTGATTCCGTTGAGCCAGCCCGACCGCAGCCGCTCGGGCTCGCCGACCGGCTTGAGGTCCGGCATGTGATCGGCGACCGCGTTGAAGATGAGGTTGATGGTCATGCGGGCCAGGTTCGCGCCGATGCAGTAGTGGG
>NZ_LZJB01000292.1:0-793 GCF_001666895.1 Mycobacterium sp. E3298 | reverse complement strand
GGCAACGCGGCCCGCATGGACAAGCCGCTGCAACGGTATTGGCGCGACGTCCATGTCGGCCAGCTGCACGCCATCCACATGCCTGGAACCACCTACCACGCGTCGGCACTGAGTTCGCTGGGTGTCGATCCGCCCGAGGGCCCCCTGCGGGCTTTGATCTAGGAGAGCACGTTGACCGACCTGAAAAGCCTGGGCTACATCACCATTTCGACGAACGACATCGACCGCTGGCGGCAATTCGCCTTCGGTGTCCTGGGTTTCGCCGAGGGGAATGGTCCCGACCCCGAGGCGCTCTACCTGCGGATGGACGAGCGCGCCGCCCGGCTCATCGTGGTGCCCGGTGAGACCGACCGGGTGCTGACGGTCGGCTGGGAGGTGCGTGACCGCCCGGCGCTGCAACGGGTCAAGGCGACCCTGGACGCCGCAGGGACCCCGTTCAAGCAATTGTCCGCCGACGAGGCCGAGGCCCGCCGCGTGGAAGAGGTCATCACCTTCGAGGACCCGGCGGGCACCACGCTCGAGGTCTTCCACGGTGCGGTGCTCGACCACAGCCCCGTCGTCACCCCGTTCGGCGCGAAATTCGTCACCGGCGACCAGGGCCTGGGCCACGTCGTCGTGCCGGCGACGGACCCGAACGGGCCCAAACTCTTTCGGCAGCGGCACCCGGAACGCGCCGCGGGCGCGGAAACCCAGCACCTCGGTGTAGAAGTCGAACAGCCCGTTCGGGTCCGTCGCCGGCACGACGACGTGGCCCAGGCCCTGGTCGCCGGTGACGAATTTCGCGCCGAACGGG
>NZ_LZJB01000291.1:0-603 GCF_001666895.1 Mycobacterium sp. E3298 | reverse complement strand
TCAACACGTTCAACGCCTGCTCGAACTGGGGCTTGTTCAGGTTGTTGGCGTTCTGGCCCAGATCCTCCAGCGCGCCGACCAAGTCAACAAGCTGGTCGACGACGGCAACGAGTTGTTCGCAGCGCTCGACGAGCGGCGGGCCGCCATCGGGCAGCTCATTTCGGGGATCCAGGGCCTGTCGGCGCAGATCTCCGGGTTCGTCGCCGACAACCGCAAGGAGTTCGGCCCGGCCCTGAGCAAGCTCAACGATGTGCTGAGCAACCTCAACGAGCGCCGCGACTACATCACCGAGGCCCTCAAACGGCTACCCACCTACGCCACCGAGCTCGGCGAGGTCGTCGGGTCCGGACCCGGATTCAACGTCAACGTCTACGGTGTGATCCCCGCGCCGTTGATCGCGACAATGTTCGACTTCTTCTACCAACCGGGCAAGATGCCGGCCAGCCTCGCGGACTACCTGCGCGGACTCATCCAAGAGCGCTGGATCATCAGGCCGAAGTCGCCATGATCAAGCGCCTCGCCGGCAGCCGGGGGCTGCGCTACACCACCGCGATCGCGCTTATCGCGGTGCTGGTGGGTGGCGTGTATGTACTGTCGTCGACC
>NZ_LZJB01000290.1:0-20825 GCF_001666895.1 Mycobacterium sp. E3298 | reverse complement strand
GTGGCCGATCGGCAGGCCGGTGGCGGCGTGCTGTGTGGTGTTGGCCGCCGTCTCCGGCCTGCTGGCCTGGCGCGCCGCGGCCGATTCGCCGGGGCACGGCTGGTCGTGGTTGTCAGACACGGACCAGGGCGCGCAGCTTCTCCAGGCGCGCCGGGCCGATGCCGTCGACGTCGGCGAGCTGGTCGACGCTGGTGAATTTGCCGTTCGCCTGCCGCCAGGCGACGATCGCCGCGGCGGTGACCGGTCCGACGCCGGGCAGCGTGTCCAAATCCTCCGCGGTCGCGGTGTTGAGGTCGAGCACCGCATCCGCCTTCGGCTTCACCGAACCCGTCCCGGGCCGCGGCGGCTTCGACGTCGGTGTCGAACCGGCAGCCACCGAGCTGCCCAACGCCGTCGGCTGCCCGGGGCCGGGGGCCAGCCCGACGACGATCTGCTCGCCGTCGCCGAGCGGGCGCGCCATGTTCAACCCGACGGTGTCCGCGCCGTTCACCGCGCCGCCCGCCGCCTGCAGCGCGTCCGCGACCCGCGCGCCGGGCGCCAGGGTGACCAACCCGGGGCTGTGCACCAGGCCCACCACGCTCACCACCACGGGCCGGTCGGGCCCGGGGGGCACCGACGGCTTTGGACCGGCCGTCGACCCCTTCTCCACCGGCGGCAGCTTCGCCGACATCACCGGCGCCGGCCGGTCGTGAAGCAGCGTGAACACCGTCACCAGGACGGCCAGCGCGGCCACGATCGCCAATCCGATGGCGCCGGTCCGCCCCGGGTCGGCGCGCAGCCTGGCCATCCAGCCTCGATCCGGGGACGCGTCCGGCAGCCAACGTGGCAGCAGCGAATTCTGGTCCTCGTCCGCCGCCGGTGACATCGACTCCGCGCCGTCGGGCTCGGCGTCGGGTTCGGCACCGAGTCGCCGCTGGAGGCGCTCGGCGGGAAGTTCTGTCCGCATGCGCCGACCGTAGGTGCGGCGACCGCCAGCTGGGCCCCGCCGGGCGGCGCCGCGACCGGCAACTGTGGACTAAACCGAGGCTGTGCACAACCGCTCTACGCGATGGGTCAATATGGAACCAAGAACGCATCGCCAGAACCGGGCATCCATCCGACGCTGGTGGCCACGTTCACCCCCGACGACAGGAGGCCGCCGTGCAACTGGCGCTCACACCGGAGGAAGCCGCGTTCCGCGACGAACTCCGCACGATCTACACCACGAAGATCCCGGAAGAACTGCGCGAGCGGGTGCGCAAGGGCTCGGCAGAGGTGAACCACGACGACATCGTCACCAGCCACAAGATTCTGCACGAGCACGGCCTTGCGGTGCCGAACTGGCCGGTCGAGTGGGGCGGCAAGGACTGGACGCCCACCCAGCACCAGATCTGGGCCGACGAGATGCAGCTGGCGTGCGTCCCCGAGCCGCTCAACTTCAACACCAAGATGGTCGGTCCGGTGATCGCCGAATTCGGTTCGGAGGAAGTCAAACAGCGCTTCCTGCCGCCGACGGCAAGCCTCGACATCTGGTGGTGCCAGGGCTTCTCCGAGCCGGAGGCGGGTTCGGACCTGGCGTCGCTGCGCACCACCGCGGTGCGGGACGGCGACAGCTACGTCGTCAACGGCCAGAAGACCTGGACCACGCTGGGCCAGTACGCGGACTGGATCTTCTGTTTGGTGCGCACCGACCCGCAGGCGCCCAAGCGTCAGGCCGGCATCTCGTTCCTGCTGTTCGACATGAAGACGCCGGGCGTCACGCTGCGGCCCATCAAGACGATCGACGGCGGCCACGAGGTCAACGAGATCTTCTTCGAAGACGTCCGAGTGCCCGCGAATCAGCTTGTTGGAGAAGAGAATAAGGGCTGGACGTACGCGAAGTTCCTGCTGGGCAACGAGCGCACCGGCATCGCGGGCGTGGGCCGGACAAAGGTGCGCCTCGCCGAGGTGAAGAAACACGCCGCCGCCACCGGGGTGCTCGAAGATCCCCTGTTCGCCGCGCGGCTGGCCGAAGCCGAAAACGAGCTGCTGGCACTGGAACTCACGCAGTCGCGGGTGGTCACCGACTCCGCGAACGGACAGCCCAACCCGGCGTCGTCGGTGCTCAAGCTGCGCGGCAGCCAGCTGCAACAGGTGGCCACCGAACTGCTCGTCGAGGTGGCCGGCCCCGACGCGTTGCCGGCCGACGGCGAGGACATCTCGTCGCCGTCCTGGGCACAGCACAGCGCGCCGCACTACCTCAACTACCGCAAGACGTCGATCTACGGCGGCAGCAACGAAGTGCAACGCAACATCATCGCGTCCACCATCCTGGGATTGTGAGGCAGCCATGGACTTTCAGCTGAGCGACGAGCAAGGCCTGCTCCGCGACACGACGCGCGAACTGCTGGCGCGCACCTACGACCCGGAAAGCCGCAACAAAATCATCGACTCCGATCTCGGGTGGAGCCGCGAGGTGTGGAGTCAGCTCGCCGACACCGGCATCCTCGGCCTCGGCTTCGACCCCGACGAGTCGGGCCAGATCGAGATCGCGGTCGTGCTCACCGAAATCGGGCGCCGGCTCGCCCCGGAACCGGTCCTGCATGCCGCGCTCGGGCCCGGCGCGCTGATCGCCGAGTTGGGCAGCGAGGAGCAGAAGCAACTGCTCGACGAGGTCGCGGGCGGACAGCGGTTGCTGGCGTTCGCCCACCTGGAACCGGGCCAGCGCAAACCGTCCGCCGACGTGGCCACCAAGGCTGCGCGCCAAGGCGATTCGTGGACACTGAGCGGACGGAAGAACCCGGTGCTGGCCGGCGACTCCGCCGACACCCTGGTGGTCAGCGCCGCCCTGCCGGACGGCGGCACCGGGCTGTTCCTGGTCGACGCGGCGACGGTCACCAGGCATCCGTACCCGACGTTCGACGGACAACGCGGCGCCCAGATCGATCTGGACTCCACTCCGGCCGAACCCCTGGGGGAAGCGGCGGACGCGGCGCAGGCCATCCGCGGTGCTGTCATCCGCATCCAGTCGGGGCTGTGCGCCGAAGCGGTCGGAGCGATGGAGGAAGCGCTGCGACTCACGACCGATTACCTGAAGACCCGCAAGCAGTTTGGGGTCACGCTCAACAAATTCCAGGCACTCACCCAGCGGGCCGCCGACATGTACGTCTCGCTGGAACTGGCCCGCAGCATGAGCCTCTACGCGTCGATGTCGATCGCCGACGGCAACCTGGACCCGGTGATCGCCTCGCGCGCCAAGTTGCAGATCGGCCGCGCGGGCCGGCACATCGCGCAGGAATCGATCCAGCTGCACGGCGGAATCGGCGTGACCGCCGAATATCCGGTGGCCCACTATGCGGCCCGGCTCACCGCGATCGAGCACACCCTGGGCACCTCCGGCGAACACCTGCACACTCTGATCGACCACATCGGCGACTACGACTTGGTCCGGCTCTAGCCGATGACAGAGCTGTCCGACAGGGTTGTCTCCTTCCTGTCAGCCGGCACCCGCACCGGGATGCTGGGGTACGTCACCGCCGACGGCCGGCCGCTGGTGACGCCGGTGTGGTTCGTCGTCGACGATGGGCAGCTGGCGTTCACCACGGGCCGTGACACGTCGAAAGGCCGTGCCCTGGCGCGTGATCCACGAACGGTGATCTGCGTCGACGATCCTCATCCGCCGTATTCGTTCGTTCAGGTGCAGGGCGTCGCGGCGGTCGGTGACGACCCGGCCGACGTGTTGGACATCGCCACCAGGACCGGCGCGCGGTACATGGGCGCCGATCGCGCCGAGGAATTCGGCCGCCGCAACGCCGTTTCCGGCGAGCTCGTGGTGCGGCTGCGTCCCACCAAGGTGATCGCCGGCTTCGATATCAGCGACTGAGTTTCCACCCGTCAAAGGAGACGCGATGAGCAAGCCACCGACCGACCGTCCGCTCAAGGTGATCCAGTGGACCACCGGGAACATCGGGCGGCGTTCCCTGCACGCCATCATCGGCAGGCCGGACATGGAGCTGGTCGGGGTGTACGCGCACGGGGCGGACAAGGTCGGCGTGGATGCCGCCGAACTGGCCGGCTGGCCGGAACCGACGGGCGTGCAAGCGACCAACGACATCGACGCGCTACTCGCCCTGGGCGCCGATGCCTGTTGCTATAACCCGTTGTGGCCCAACGTCGATGAACTGGTCCGGTTGCTGGAATCCGGCGTCAACGTGTGCTCCAGCGCGGCGTGGATCACCGGGGGCAAGCAGACGCCCGAGGACCGCGAGCGCATCGCCGACGCCTGCAAGCGGGGCGGTTCGACCATCTTCGGCAGCGGCGCCCACCCGGGCATGACCAACATGGTGGGCATGGTCCTGTCCGGCGCCTGCGAACGCGTCGACGAGATCCGCATCACCGAGTCGGTGGACTGCTCGACCTACGAATCGGCGGAAACCCAGACGGCGATGGGCTTCTCGCAGGACCCCGATACTCCTGGGCTGGCCGAAAGCGTGCGGCGCGAAAGCGAGGTCTTCGCCGAATCGGCCGCCATGATGGCCGACGCGATCGGGGCGAAGCTGGACCGGATGACGTTCGACGTCACCTTCACCGCCGCCACCGGCGATTCCGATCTGGGCTTCATGACGATTCCCGCGGGAACGGTGGGCGGGGTTTATGGCTACCACCGCGGCTGGGAGGGCGACCGCAACGTGGTCAGCGTCGGGTTCAACTGGACCATGGGCGATCACGTGGTGCCGCCCAAACCGCTGGAGCACGGCCACGTCATCCAGGTGTACGGGCTGCCCAACATGCGCACCGTCCTGCATTGCCTGCCACCCAAGGATTGGACTGAGCCGGGGTTCATGGGATTGGGAATGATCTACACGGCCATGCCCGTCACGAACGCGGTCCCGGCCGTGGTAGCCGCCGGGCCCGGGATCGTCACGCTGGCCGATCTGCCCCCGGTCACCGGCCGCGTGGCCCGCTAGGCCCGACCCCATATGCAGTTCGCCACATCGAAGGCCCCCGGAGGAACGCTTGCGTGCACTAAGGTTTAGAGTGCTTAGCTGAGCAAATAGTCGAGAAGACAGCGATGTCGTCGACGACGTTGGTGAGCTTTGCGGCAATGCCCGGACGGCGGGTGAGCGGAAGGCGGTCAGGTGGTGGCTGGTCACGACTCGGGTCCACGTACCGGCACCATGACCCGTGTGCTCAAGCGGGCGTGGATACCACTGTTGTTGGTGGTCGTGCTGGCCGTTTCGGCGTTGATCGTTTCACGGCTCCACAGGATCTTCGGCTCTCAAGACCTCAACGCGAACGCCGGCAAGGGGATCGAAATCGTGCAGTTCAATCCGAAGGTCGTCGTCTACGACATCACCGGCCCGCCCGGGGCCACCGCCAACATCAACTACTGGGACGAGAACGCCAACACCCACCAGGTGAACGCGGCACCGCTGCCGTGGTCGACCACCATCTCGACGACCTTGCCATCGGTCAGCGCCAACATCATGGCGCAGAGCGACAGCGGTGAGATCAGCTGCAAGATCACCGTGGACGGCGTCGTGCGCGAACAGCGGAGTTCCGACGGCCACAACGCGCAGACCTTCTGCCTGGTGAAGTCCGCATGAGCAACACGAGCAACGAGACCCAGCGTGACCTGAGCGCGGCCGACACCGGCCCGATCAGCACCAGGGGCCTGTCCAAGGCCGAGCGGGGGCACCGCCCGTACCTGCCGCATGCGATCCGCATCTTCGCGGTGCCGATCATTTTGGTCTGGCTGTTCGTAACGGTCCTGGTGAATGTCATCGTCCCGACACTGGAAAAAGTTGGTGAGGCGCACTCGGCGCCGATGACCCCGCTGGACGCGCCGTCGATGAAGGCGATGATGCGCCTGGGCCACAATTTCCACGAATTCGACTCCAACAGCACGGTGATGATCGTGTTGGAGGGCCAGCAACCGCTGGGCCCCGACGCGCACCAGTACTACGACAAGCTGATTCGGCAACTCCGCCAGGATCCCAAGCACATTCAGCACATTCAGGACTTCTGGGGCGACCGACTGACGGCCGCGGGTGCGCAGAGTGCCGACGCCAAGAGCGCCTATGTGCAGGTGAACCTCGCCGGTAACCAGGGCACGACGCTGGCCAACGAGTCCGTGGACTCCGTCCGCAAGGTGATCGAGGAGAACAAGGCGCCACCGGGCGTGAAGGCCTACGTCACGGGCCCGGCCGCCTTGTCCGACGATATGCACATCATCGGTAACGCCAGCCTGGCCAAGATCACGCTGTTCACCCTGGGCGCCATCGCGATCATGTTGCTGCTGGTCTACCGGTCCATCGTCACTACGCTGGTGCAGCTGTTCATGACTTTTGTCGCGCTGGCGTGTTCGCGGGGGGTCGTCGCGGTTCTCGCGTACCACAACGCATTCGGGCTCACCACCTTCGCCGCCAACATCCTCACCATGCTGGCGATCGCCGCGGGGACGGACTACGGCATCTTCCTGATCGGCCGCTACCAGGAGGCGTTGGCCGCGGGCGAGGACCGAGAAACCGCGTACTACACCACATTCAAGGGCGTCGCGCCGGTCGTCTTGGGTTCGGGCCTGACGATTGCGGGTGCCACGTATTGCCTCAGTTTTTCGCGGCTGCCGTGGTTCAACACCATGGGGGCGCCGGTGGCGATTGGCATGATCGTGGTGGTGCTGGCGGGCGTCACGCTGGGGCCCGCGGTGGTCTTCGTCGGCAGCCGCTTCCACTTGTTCGAGAGGCAGGCGAAGCGTGGCCGGCTGTGGCGCCGGGTGGGCACCGCCGTAGTGCGTTGGCCCGCACCGGTTTTGGCCGTGAGCGCCGCGGTTGTGCTGGTCGGCATGATCGCCCTGCCCAGCTTCCACACGAGCTACAACGACCGCCATTACCTGCCCCTGTCGGCCCCGTCCAATCAGGGACAGGAGGCCGCGAACCGGCACTTCTCCGAGGCACGGATGAATCCCGACCTGCTGATGGTCGAGTCCGATCATGACATGCGAAACCCGGCCGACATGCTGGTGCTGGACCGGGTGGCCAAGAACGAGATGCGCACGCTGGGCATTGCCATGGTCCAGGACATCACCCGGCCGCTGGGCATTCCGATCCAGCACAGCTCGATACCGTTTCAGAACAGCGTCCAGAGTCAGACGACGATGCAGAACATGAGCTTCCTCAAGGAACGCATCGCCGACATCCTCCGGATGGCCGACGACCTGCAGACCCAAATCGAGACCACGCAACGCCAATACGAGGTGTCGCTGGACCTGGCCAACGCCGCCGACGACAGCGCCAAGACCACCGCGGTGACGTCGCAGATCACCGACACCCTGCGCGACCACATCGCGGATTTCGACGACACCTTCCGGCCGATACGCAGCGTCTTCTACTGGGAGCGGCACTGCTACGACATTCCCGTGTGCATCGGGCTGCGGTCCCTGTTCGACACGTTCGACGGGTTCGACCAGCTCGCCGAGCAGTTCCACTACCTGACCACCGACATCGAGCACACCGCCAAAGCCTCACGCGACCTGACCGCGCTGTTTCCCACGCTGATCACCACGCTGAAAACCACCAGGGGCATCACGCTCACCCTGTATCAGACGTTCAAGGCGATGATCGACCAGATGGAGGCGATGAGCAACACCGCGATCGTGATGGGCCAAAGCTTCGACGCGTCGAAGAACGACGACTTCTTCTACCTGCCGCCCGAGGCGTTCGACAACCCGGACTTCCAGACCGGCCTTCGAATGTTCTTGTCGCCGGACGGTAAATCGGCGCGGTTCTTCATCACGCATCAGGGCGATCCGATGTCGCCGGAGGGCATCGCGCAAGTCGACGCCGAACGCACCGCCGCGCAGGAGGGTCTCAAGCAATCGTCGCTGTCCGACGCCCGGGTCTATCTGGGCGGGACCGCCGCAACGTTCAAGGACATGGCCGACGGCGAGAAGTACGACCTGATGATCGCCGTGGTGTCCGCCCTGACGCTGATCTTCATGATCATGCTGCTGCTCACCCGGAGCGTGGTTGCGGCGTTGGTGATCGTCGGCACCGCGGCCAGCTCGATCGCGGCGTCGTTCGGCCTGTCCGTGCTGATTTGGCAGGACCTGTTCGGCATCAGGATCCACTGGATCGTGATGGCGCTGTCCGTGATCATCCTGCTGGCCGTCGGATCCGACTACAACCTGTTGCTGGTCTCCCGGTTCAAAGAGGAGATCCATGCCGGCCTCAAGACGGGAATCATCCGGTCGATGGCGGGTACCGGCGGGGTGGTGACCGCGGCCGGTCTGGTGTTTGCGTTCACCATGGCGGCCATGTTGGGCAGCGACTTGCGGGTGCTGGGGCAGTTCGGTTCGACGGTGTGCATCGGTCTGTTGCTCGACACGCTCGTCGTGCGCACGCTGCTGATGCCGTCGATTGCGACGCTGCTGGGCCGTTGGTTCTGGTGGCCGCAGGTGGTGCATCCGCGGGGTGACAACGCCCGGCGACCGGTGCCCGCCGCCGTTTAGGGCTGCACGACAACCGCGACGGCTCCGGCGCCGACGTGCAGCGCGAGCACCGGCCCCAACGGGGTGATGATCGCCGGCTCACAGGCCGGCAGCCGCCGCGCCAGCGTCGCCGCCACGTCCTTGGCGCCGTCCGGGTTGGCGACGTGATGCACCGCCAGGGCGGCGGAACCGTCGCCGACGACCTCGCAAACCCGGTCGATCATCGCCTCCGTCGCGTGGGTGACGGTGCGTACCCGTTGCGCCAGAACGAGTTTCCCGTCGTCGATGCGCAGCAGCGGCTTGAGCGCCAGCGCGGTGCCCAGCCACGCCTTCGCCCCGCCGATCCGCCCGCTGCGCCGCAGGTTGTCCAGTCGATGCACCACCATGAACGCATGGGTCCGCCGTGCGGCCGCATTCGCCGCCTCGGTGACGGCGTCGAGGTCACCGCCCGCGGCCGCGACCCGCGCGGCCGCCAACGCGACGAAGCCGGTGCCCATCGCGGTCGACTTCGAGTCGACGACCCGCACGTGCGGGTCCAGGTCGGCGGCCGTCCGTTGCGCGGCACCGCAGGTCCCCGACAACGCGGACGAGATGTGCACCGCCACCACGCCGTCTCCGCCGCTGTCGCCCAACGCTTGCTGATACGCGTCGGCCAGTTCGGCGGGTGTGGCCGCTGCGGTGGTCGCGTGGCGCTGGTAGACGTCTTCGGGGATCTCGTCGACTCCGTCACGCAGATCGACGCCGTCGAGCAGAATGTGCAACGGGACGACGCGTATCGCCCATTCGTCCAGCAGCTCGGCGGGCAAGCGCGCCGACGCGTCGGTCACCACAACGACAGTCACGGGGATTACCCGCGCGGCTTGTCGGTCGGCACGCCAGCCTCGGCCAGCGCCTTGAGCATCAGCTCGGCAACCGCTTGGTGCGCTTCGAAGTTCCAGTGGATGCCGTCGGGATTGCCCCGGCCGGACATGATCTGTTCGGCGACGGCGGCTTTCAGGTCGACCAGCGGCACATCGTGGGTCTGCGCCCACTCGGTGATCGCCGCCGCCGTTCCCGGCCGGCCATGGTGGGCGTGGGCGTAGGTGTCGGCGATGTGCACCGAGGGCAATGCCGCCACGATCGGGATCCCCGGGCGATTGAAATCGATTGCGCCGCGGGTCTGTTCGAGGTATTCAACGCTGAGATGTGGGGGCAGCGCCGACCGGGCCACCGGTGACAGCCGGGGCTGCAGCCAGCCGTAACCGTCGCGAACCCAGCGCCGCAAGCGAGGCGGACGCACGTAGCGGATCAGTTCCCGCAGCGCGGTCGGCAGCACCGACGGCAGCGAATCCATGCCGCCGGTGGCGAAGATGACGGCCCCCGCCCTGGGCAGCGCCGCCCACGCGCGCGGGTCCTGGGTGGCCGCCCACCAGATATCGCGACAGGTCCAGCCGATGCGGCCGATGAGCTCGACGTCCCAATCCAGTTGTTTGGCAACGATGTTCGGCCAGATCCGGGGGTCGTCCGCGGGCAGGCCACCGGTGGGCCCGTAGTACGCCAGTGAGTCGGCGAAGATCAGCAGAGTCGGACGCGCCTCAGAGGACATCGTTGGACACCTGCGCCGAAGCGTTCCACACGTCGAGGCGCCACCGGATGGCGTCGAAACCCGCGTCCTGCTCGTCGGAGTGACCGGACAGCTGAACCCAGCTGGCGTTTCCCATGCCGCCCAATACCGGCCAGTTGGCGACCGGGAGTTTCAGCAGGGCGGCCGACAGCGCGGCGATCAGGCCGCCGTGGGCCACCAGCACCACCGGCCGCTCGGCTTGCTGTGGATCACCCCAGTCCGGTTCGCCGGACACCAGTTCGGAGACGAGTGGCACGCTGCGGGCGGCCACATCGACGCGGCTCTCGCCGCCGTGCGGCGCCCAGGTGGCGTCCTCGCGCCAGGCCAGCCGCGCGCCCGGAGCCTGCGCGTCCACCTCGGTATGCGTCAACCCCTGCCAGTCGCCGAGGTGGGTTTCCCGCAACCGTTTGTCCACCCGGATCGGCAGGCCGGTCCGCTCCCCCAGCCTGATCGCCGTGTCGTAGGCACGATGCAGGTCCGACGACACGATCAGCAACGGCTGCAGCTTGCCCAGGACCTCGGCGGCGGCGACCGCTTGGGCGCGACCGAGCTCGCTGAGTTGGGAATCCAGTTGCCCCTGCATCCTGCTGCCGGCATTGAACTCGGTTTGCCCGTGCCGCAACATGATCAGCCGACGAATCGTCATGGCGCGCCCACCGAGCCGTCGGGTTCTTCGGTTAGATCCACGGGCACCACCGGGCAGTCGCCCCACAACCGGTCCAGGGCGTAGAAGTCGCGGTCGTCCTGGTGCTGGATGTGCACGACGATGTCGCGGTAGTCCAGCAGCGTCCAGCGCCCTTCCCGGGTGCCCTCCCGGCGCGCCGGCTTGTAGCCGGCCCTGCGCATCTTCTCCTCGACCTCGTCGACGATGGCGTTGACCTGCCGCTCGTTGGACGCCGAGGCGATCACGAAGCAGTCCGTGATGACCAGCTGGCCCGACACGTCGATCACGATGACGTCGTCGGCCAGCTTCGATGCGGCCGCACCTGCGGCCACGGTCGCCATGTCGATGGCCTCCTGCGTGGCGCTCATGTGTTGTTCCCGGCGGGCAGCGTTGATCGGCTCACGGAGTCCTTCGATTGGTCGCCGGCGCGATACAGCCGGCGCTTGGAGACGTATTGCACGACGCCGTCGGGCATCAGGTACCAGAGGGGCCGGCGTTGTTCGGCGCGCAGCCGGCAATCGGTCGACGAGATGGCCAGCGCCGGAATCTCGACGAGGGTGAGCACATCCTCGGCCAGCTCGCCCAGCACGCCGGTGATGTGTTCGCGCCGCAGCTCGTATCCCGGCCGGCTGACGCCGACGAACCGCGCCAAGTCGAACATCTCCTGCCAGCCCTGCCACGACAGGATTGAGGCGAGCGCGTCCGCGCCAGTGATGAAGTACAGCTGCGAATCCGGGTTGAGGGCGTGCAGATCCCGCAGGGTGTCCTTGGTGTAGGTGGGGCCTGCGCGGTCGATGTCGACCCGGCTGACCGAGAAGCGCGGGTTGGACGCGGTGGCGATCACCGTCATCAGATACCGGTCCTCCGCCGCGGAAACGTGCCGATCCTTTTGCCAGGGCTGGCCGCTGGGCACGAAGACCACTTCGTCGAGGTCGAACAGGTCGGCGACCTCGCTGGCGGCAACCAGGTGCCCGTAATGGATGGGATCGAACGTCCCACCCATCACACCCAGCCTGCGCAGCTCCTTTTGCACGATTTGCCAGCTTACTTGAGGCGACGCCGTCGCCCGATTTCGTCACACCGGCCACAGCAGGTCCACGCGAGAGGCTCCCGCCTGCGGGCGCCACGCTGGCGTGACACACGGCGCTCGCGATCACGCTGGCGTGACGCTCGCGGGCCGTGCCCCGGTGCCCCGTGCGCCGCGACGAGCCGGCCCTACACCGGCAGCAGCTGGTCGATCACCGCGGCCAACTGCTTGGCCGACCGGCATTCGTGCATCGTGATGACCTCTTGATAGCGCGGCACCGCCGAGTCGCCGCTGCCCCACAGGTGCTTGGGTTCGGGATTCAGCCAGTGCGCGTGCCGGCTGGCGGTCACCATGTGGGAGAGCAGCTCGGTCTCCGGATTGCGGTAGTTGGTGCGGCCGTCGCCGAGCACCAGCAGCGAGCTGCGCGGCGACAGCACGTTGGGGAACGCCTGCGCGAACGACGCGAACGCGTTGCCGTAGTCGGAATGCCCGTCGCGGCTGAACACGCCGGCCTCCCGGGTGATCCGTTGGATCGCCACGGCCAGATCGGCTTCCGGCCCGAACATGTGCGTCACCTCGTCGGTGGTGTCGATGAAGGCGAAGACCCGAACTCGCGAAAACTGTTGGCGCAGAGCGTGTACCAGCAGCAGGGTGAAGTGGCTGAACCCGGCGACCGAGCCGGACACGTCACACAGCACCACCAGTTCCGGCCGCGCCGGGCGGGGCTTGGCCAACACCACATCGATCGGCACGCCGCCGGTGGACATCGACTTGCGCAGCGTCTTGCGCAGATCGATCACACCCGCGCGGGACCGTCGCCGCCGGGCCGCGAGCCGGGTGGCCAGTGTGCGCGCCAGCGGCGCCACCACCCGTTGCATCTGGCGCAGCTGTTCACCCGAGGCCCGCAGGAACTCGACATTCTCCGAAAGCTGTGGGATGCCGTACATCTGGACGTGATCGCGGCCGAGTTGCTCGGCGGTGCGCCGCTTGGTCTCGGCGTCGACCAGCTTGCGCAATTGCGAAATCCGCTGCGCGGCCATGGCTTTGGCGATCTGCTCCTGCGTGGGCGCGGGCTCGTCACCATACGGGGCGAGCAGCCCCGCCAGCAGCTTGCCCTCCAGCTCGTCCAGCGCCATGGCTTTGAGCGCCTGGTACGACGAGAAGGACGGGCCCCGGCTGGAGCTGTACTTCCCGTAGGCCTCCACGATGCGCGCGATCATCGCGACGAGCCGCTCGTCCATGTCGGCGAGGTCGGGGTTCTCGTTGAGCAGGTCCAGCAGCATCTGGCGCATCGCCTCGACGTCGTCCGGCGGCAACGAGTCGTCGCCTTGTGACCCGTCGGCTCCTTCGTCGGTGACCACCGCGCGTGCGCCCAGCGCCCCGGGGAACCACAGGTCGAACATGGCGTCGTAGGTGTCACGGTGATCGGGTTGGCGCAGCACGGCGCAGGCGATGCCCTCGCGCAGCACCTCACGGTCGCTCAAGCCCAGGGTGGCCATCACGCGGCCGGCGTCCACCGTCTCGGACGGCCCCACCGAAATACCAACTCCGCGAAGCGCTTCGACGAAGCCCACCAGGTGGCCCGGCAGCCCGTGCGGGGCGAGCGGCCGGGTGGGTCGGATGCGGCGGGCGGCCATCAGTTCAGCCGGAGCTCGCCGCTTGCGCGCTGCTGATCGGACTGATGCTTGAGGACGACGCCCAAGGTGGCGGCAACGACGGCGTCGTCGATGGTGTCCAGGCCCAGCGCCAACAGGGTGCGACCCCAGTCGATGGTCTCGGCGATGGACGGCACCTTCTTGAGTTGCATGCCGCGCAGCACGCCGATGATGCGCACCAGCTCATCGGCGAGGTGCTGGGGCAGCTCGGGCACCCGCGACAACAGGATGCGGCGCTCCAGCTCGGGACTGGGAAAGTCGATGTGCAAGAACAGGCAGCGGCGCTTGAGGGCCTCGGACAGCTCCCGGGTTGCGTTGGAGGTCAGCACGACGAACGGCGTCCGCTCCGCGGTGATCGTGCCCAGCTCGGGGACCGTCACCGCGAAGTCGGACAGCACCTCGAGCAGCAGGCCCTCGATTTCGATGTCGGCCTTGTCGGTTTCGTCGATCAGCAGCACCGTGGGCTCGGTGCGCCGGATGGCGGTCAGCAGCGGCCGCTGCAGCAGGAACTCCTCGCTGAACACGTCGTCCTTGGTCTGATCCCAGTCCCCGGAGCCGGCCTGAATACGGAGTATCTGCTTGGCGTGGTTCCACTCGTACAGGGCGCGCGCCTCGTCCACCCCCTCGTAGCACTGCAGGCGGACCAGTCCCGAGTCGGTCGCCTGGGCGACGGCGCGAGCCAGCTCGGTCTTGCCGACACCGGCCGGACCCTCCACCAGCAACGGCTTGCCGAGCCGGTCGGCCAGGAACACGGCGGTGGCGGTGGCGGTGTCGGGCAGGTAACCGGTCTCGGCCAACCGTCGCGAAACGTCGTCGATGTCGGCGAACAACGGCTTGGGCCGGGCTGGCACGCTCACTATCTCGGTTCTCCTAAAGCACTTCTCGTCGCGGTGTCAGGCGGGCCGGACTTGCCCGTCACCCCAGGCGATCCACTTGGTCGAGGTCAACTCCGGCAGCCCCATCGGGCCGCGCGCATGCAATTTCTGGGTGGAGATCCCGATTTCGGCGCCGAAGCCGAACTGCTCCCCGTCGGTGAACGCCGTCGACGCGTTGACCATCACCGCCGCCGCATCGACCCCGTCGCTAAACCGTTGCGCGGCAGCCATATTGCTGGTCACGATCGCCTCGGTGTGCCCCGTCCCGTACTCGTTGATGTGAGCGATCGCGGCGTCGATGCCGTCCACCACGGCGACGGCGATGTCCATCGACAGGTACTCGCGGCGCAGGTCGTCCTCGGCGGCGTCCGCCGAAACCCCGCCGTGCACGGTCACGCCCGCGTTCTCGAGGGCCGACACCAACCGGGGCAGCGCCTTCTTGGCGATCGTGGCGTCGACCAACAGCGTCTCGGCGGCATTACAGACGCTGGGGCGGCGGGTCTTGGAGTTCAGCAGGATTCGTTCCGCGAGGTCCAGGTCGGCTCCTTCGTGCACGTACACGTGGCAGTTGCCGACACCGGTCTCGATGGTGGGCACCTGCGCGTCGCGAACCACCGCGTCGATCAGGCTCGCTCCGCCGCGCGGAATCACCACGTCCACCAGGCCGCGGGCCTGGATCAGGTGCGTCACCGTGGCGCGATCGGCGGCCGAAAGAAGTTGCACCGCATCGGCGGGCAGGTCCTCACTGACCAGCGAGGCGCGCAGCACCTGCACCAGCGCCTGATTCGACCGCGCCGCCGACGAACTCCCGCGCAACAGCACCGCATTGCCCGACTTGAGCGCCAGGCCGGAGGCGTCGACGGTGACGTTGGGCCGGCCCTCGTAGATCATGCCGACGACGCCGAGCGGCACGCGCTGCTGCCGCAGGTGCAAACCGTTCGGCAGGGTGTACCCGCGCAGCACCTCGCCGACCGGGTCGGGCAGCCCGGCGACCTGGCGCAGACCGGCGGCGATCCCCTCGACGCGTTTGGAGTCCAGCGCCAGCCGGTCGAGCATCGCGGTCGGTGTGCCCGCGGCTTCGGCAGCGCTGAGGTCGTCGGCGTTGGCGGAGAGAATCAGATCGGTGTGAGCCGCTATCGCGTCGGCCGCGGAGCGCAGCGCCTGGTCCTTGGCCACCGTCGGCAACAACGCCAGGACGCGAGAGGCGACCCGGGCGCGCCGTGCGGCATTGTGGACCTCGCGACGCAAGTCAGGAAGCGATGGTGCTTGCAGACTCATTGAACCAGGGTATCGGGCCTTGACCGGCCCAGCGCGGCGGCCCGGGTATTACGCCATCCGCTCCGCACGTAACGCGCCGGGACCGAGATTTCAAGCGTCGGCGAGTCAGCGCCGCGGTTTGGCCGGCTGCTGTCGCTCGACACCGGCATGGCCGGCCCGGTCGCGGCGGCCCGCCTCTCGCACCTTGGCCTGCCGCTCATCGATCAGTCGCCCTAAGTCTTGAAGCAGCAACGGTTTACGCATCACGAGGTGCTCGAGGTGCTCACGCTCGATCTGCAGCGCCGTCACCTCGTCCAGCGCGTAGGCGCCGGCCAGGTTGGGTTGACGGGTCAGCGCCGTCAGGCCGAGGAACGATCCCTCGTCGAGGATGCTGGCAGGCACCACCGACCCGTCCTCGGTCGTCGCCGTCAGCCGGACCCGCCCGGCGACCAGGAAGGTCATGCCCGAGGACACCTGACCGGCGGACTCGATGATTTCGTCGGCACCGTAGCGGACGAGCTTGGCGTACGGCACCAGCGATTGCTGATCGGTGTGACTCAGCCGCAACGCCGGGGCGACCACCGTGCGCAGCGCTTTCTCCACGCGCTGCTTGGTGGAGTAGTTGTCGTCGGCGCCGTCCAGCCGCAGGCGCGACCGCCGCGCGGCGTACCAGACCCAGCGCAGGAAGGTGGCTTCGGTGGCTTCCGCGTCGGCGGGCGACGTCAGCCTGACGGTGGTGCGGTACTGGGCGCCGCCCAGCGCGACGGTGGTCGGCAACACCTCCGGTCTGCGGGCCGGCAGCGCACCGGCGACCCGCGTCAACATCGCGCACACCTTGTCCGGGGCATCGCCGGCCGCGAACTTCGTGGTGATCGCACAGTCGTATGCCCGCGACGGGCGACTCAGGTTCGTGAACGAGGTGCTGGCCAGCATCGAGTTGGGCATGATGCGGATGCCGCTGCCGGTGTCGATGTGGACGGACCGCCAGTTCACTTCGACGACGCGCCCCCGCGTGGTACCGGTGTCCAGCCAGTCGTTGATCCGGAACGGCTGCTCGAAGAGCATGAACAAGCCGGACACGACCTGGCCCACGGAGTTCTGCAGCATCAACCCGATGACCACCGAGGTGATGCCCAGCGCCGTGAACAGGCCGCCGATCCGGACGCCCCAGATGTAGGAGAGCATCACCGCGAGCCCGACGCCGATCACTCCGAAGCGGGCGACGTCGATGAAGATGGCGGGCAACCGCTTGCGCCAGCTTTCGTCGGGCGCGCCCTCGAACACGGTGGCGTTCAGGGCCGACAGCACCAGCACCAACACCAACAGGCCGAAGATCGTGGTGAGGATCCGCACCGAGCCATCCCCGGCCGGGATCTGCGACGCCTTGACGACCAACAGCAGCAGTGCGCCCAGCGGCAGCAGATAGTTGCGCAGCAGGCTGACCTGCCTGGCCAGGTGGCTTCTCCGGCGGACCAGCGCGCGGTGCAATTCGGTGAGCAGGATCAAACAGACCGGGAATCCCAGCGCGACCCCGATCGCCCAGTAGAACCACGACGATTCGAACAGGTTCATGATCGCTCCGACAACCGGTAGATCGCCTGGTCCGTTCCGCCGACCGAGATGGTTCCCGCGGGCGCGAACTGGCGCACGTCACGCATCGCCTCGTACACCTGCGATGTGACGTAGATGCCCGATTGGTTTGAGCCGCTCTGCATTTGGTAGGCCAGGCTCACCGCGGCGCCCCACATGTCATACACGAGCCCCGAGCGGCCGACCAGTCCGCTGATGACGTTGCCGGTGCTGATGCCCACTCGAAGGCGCAACTCGTGACCCGTCTGGTTGTTGAACCGCTCGATGATGTGGCGCATTTCGAGCGCGAAGTCGACGCTCCGGTGAATGCTGTCCAGCCGCGGCGTGACCACGCCGCAGCTGGCGAGGTAGCCATTGTGGAAGGTGCGGATTCGCTCGACGCCGAGAGATTCGGCGGCCGAGTCGAATTGCCGGAAGAGTTCGTCGACGATCCCCACCAGCTCGTCGCCGGATATGCCGACGGAGACCTCGTCGAGCCCGACGATTTCGGCGAAGATGACGGCCACGTCCTGGTGTTCCTGCGCGATGGTCTCCTGTCCCTCGCGATATCGCTGCACGACGGACTCGGGCATCAGCGCCAGCAACAGGCGGTCGTTCTCCCTGCGCTGTTCGTTGAGCAACTCCTCCTTGATCGCCAGGTTGCGGCTCATCTCATTGAAAGCCGCAGTCAGCTCGCCGATTTCGTCGCGCGTCTTCACCGGGATGTTGACCTCGTAGTCGCCCGAGGTGATCTTCTGCGTGCCGGCCTGCAGCCGACGGATCGGACGCAACATCAGCTGGGCCAGCACCATCGACGCCACGCAGATGGCGAAGATCATGATCGACACGGCCAGCACGAGCGTTCTGCTGAACCGGCCGAGGCGAGCGAACGCGTCGGAGTTGTCGCGCGTCGCCAGGATCGACCAGTGCAGATCGGAGTTCGGCACCGTCAGCGGGGCGTAGGCCTCGAGTTCCCTGTTGCCCAGATAGTCGGTGGCGCTGAGGACTCCGGTTTGTCCGCGCTGGGCGGCGCGAAGGCCCGCGGTGGGCACCGGCTGCACCAGCGTCGTGCCACCGAGTCGGATCGCTTGCTCGACGACGTCGGGCGGGGTGCCGGACGCCACGGCCTCGCGTTTGTACTCGGCGGGATCCTCGAGGAAAAGCCTTGAGTCGGAACGCATCAGGTTATCCGGACCGGCGAGGTAGGTCTCGGTGGCCGGGCCCATCCCGGCGGCCTCCCAATGTTTGTCGGCCGTCATGATCTTGTTGATCTTCGAGATCGGCAGCGGCAGCGCCATCACGCCGTTGAATTTTCCGTTCATTCCCACCGGCGACACCACCCACGCCGTCGGGGCGTCGAGTTGCGGCTGGTACGGCTGGAAGTCGGTGATCCAGACGAAGTCGAGATCGTTGGAGCGCAGGGCCTTTTGGTATGCGTCCCGCAGATTGGACTCGCGGTACGGGCCGGTGAGGATGTTGGTGCCCAGATCGGGGCCCTTGTTCACCGAGTACACGACGTTGCCCTGCATGTCCAGCAGCAGCGCATCCGGGTACTCGAAACGGGTGACGATGTCGCGCATGTAGAAGCCGTAGCGGCCGCTGGCCGCCGACCAGGCGCTGCCGTCCCCCGCGTCCTCGACCTTCCTCGCCTCGGCGATCGATGGGTACTGCGCGGTGTAGTTGGCCTGAAGGTACTTCTGCGCGTTGGAACTCGGGAAGATCGCGTTGCGATCGAGCTCCTCACCGGTGATGCGCTTGATCGGCTTGATCATGTTGTTGTCGTAGTAGTTGACGAGGGCCTGCTGTTGGGCCGGGGTGATCGTCGCGTTGGACAACTGCGCGAAGCCATCGGTGAACGCCGTGGTCGCCTCGACGATGCTGAAGCCGCCGCTGTACACGATCAGCGAATTCGTGACCTCTTTGAACAGTGACTGCACCTGCCGCGCCTGGGACTCGCGCAGTTCGGTGAGTCGCTCGGATTCGACCTGGCGCAACGCGTTGCGGCCCGACGACGCCCCGATGAAGGCGATCACCCCGATCGACAGGATGCTGCACAACAGCAGCGTCAGCAGGAGCTTGGATTGCAGGCCGATCCGGAAGAGCCGACGACGGCGGAACTTACGGCCTCTACGGGCCTCGCCCGATTGCGCCACAACCGTTTCGGCCGGGTCGGGTGCCGGGGCGGGCGCAGGTGCGTTCTGGGAAGCCGGCTCAGCGTCTCGTAGCTCGCTCGATGTCACTCGACTTCGCCCTTCCTCGGACAGGCAGCATCGCTCACGCAGCACACTAGCGCGCGCGCCTCGAGATATGGGCGATTGCGGCAAAGCGTTCAAGGCGAAGAACGCTCGGGCCTTCAACAACCCGACTGAGTGCACCTATCCTTGGCGCTATGAGCGACGCCTGCGCGGACGGTTGCGGCTGCGGCCCCAGCGACGTGGCAACCGTCCGGGGCGCCGAGCGCGACGCCGCTTGGACACGCGCCGCGCGCCGGGCGCGATGGCTCGCGTGGGCGAGCCTGTGCTGGATGTGCGCGGAGGGCGCGCTCGGGCTGTGGCAGGGGTTCGCCGTCGGGTCCATCTCGCTGATCGGCTGGGCGCTCGGCAGTGCCGTCGAGGGCTTGGCGAGCGTGATCGTCGTGTGGCGGTTCACGGGTGACCGCACGCTGTCGGAGACCTCGGAGCGCCATGCCCAGCGCGGGGTGGCCGTGTCGTTCTGGCTCATCGCGCCCTACATCGCTCTCGAATCGGTCCGGAATCTGCTCACCGGGGCCCGCCCCGGGACGACGGTGATCGGGATCGCCTTGACCGCGGTGGCGCTGGTCATGATGCCGCTGCTGGGATGGGCCAAGCGGCGGCTCGCCGGGCACCTGAACTCGCGGGCCACCGCCGGGGAGGGCACCCAAAACTATTTGTGCGCCGCGCAGTCCGCGGCGGTGCTGCTGACGCTGGCCGTCATCGCCGTGTGGCCGGGCGGCTGGTGGCTGGACCCGGCGGTCGGCCTGGTCATCGCCGGTGTTGCGGTCCGCGAGGGATTTGAGGCGTGGCACGGCGAGGACTGCGAATGCTGATGCAAGAGCCAAAATCGCGGCGCCGCAGACTGTTTGGCGGTTGCAATCGACTGACGTCGGCGTAATGGCGCGAGTCTGCGTGGTCGGCAGCGTGAACATGGACCTGTCGCTGCGCGTCGACACCCTCCCCCGCCCCGGCGAGACGGTGCTGGCGTCGTCGCTGACCTCCGCGCCGGGCGGCAAGGGGGGCAATCAGGCGGTGGCGGCGGCGCGTGCGGGTGCGCAGGTGCAATTCGTCGGAGCGGTCGGCGACGACTCGGCCGCGGCGCGGTTACGCGCCCACTTGCTGGACAACGGGGTGGCTCTGGACGGCACCGCCGCAGCGCCCGGGCCGAGCGGCACGGCGATCGTCGTTGTCGACGCCGACGCCGAAAACACCATCGTGGTGGCGCCCGGGGCGAACGCGCGGCTGACGCTGGACCGCGCCGCCGCGCGCGGCGCCATCAGCGGCTGCGACGTCTTGTTGACGCAGTTGGAGATCCCCGCGCAGGCGGCGGCGACCGCGGCACGGCTGGCCCGTTCGGCCGGCGCGGTCGTCATCGTCAACGCCTCACCGTCCGGGCAGGACCCCGGCTCGTTGTCCGACCTTGCCGCCGCGGCAGACGTGGTCATCGTCAACGAGGCCGAGGCCGACGAATGGCCGTGGCGCCCCGATCACCTGG
>NZ_LZJB01000289.1:0-592 GCF_001666895.1 Mycobacterium sp. E3298 | reverse complement strand
GCACCGTCACCCTGGTGTCCGGGTGGTCCTTGAGCACCCGCAGCACCAATTCGTGTGCGGCCCGGCTCAAATGGCGATCGGGACAGTTGATCAACCACAGCGGGGTGTCGTGCTCGAAGCGATCCCACCGCTCGCGAAGCCGCACCGCGTGATCGACGTCGATGACGAAATGCACGGCGGTCAGCTCGTCGGCATGTAGGCCATATCCGAGGCGCACCGCCTCGATCTCGGCCAGATCGATCGTGTCCACGAAGACCAGTACCTGAAGTCGCGGATGCCGCGCCAGGTCGAGGTCCTCGGCGCGAGTCATCTCCAGCACGGAGGCCTCGTCGCGATATTTCCGGTTGAGCCTCGTCAAGGCCAGCACCAGGAGCGGGAAGATCACGACGATCAGCCAGGCGCCCTCGGTGAACTTGGCCACCACGAAGATCCCCACCACGATCGTCGACATGACCCCCGCCGACAGGTTGACCGCCAGCTTGGCACGCCAGCCCGGCTCGCGCCGGGTCAGATGATGCTTGGCCATGCCATAGCCGGCCATCGCGAACGCGGTGAAGACGCCGATCGCGAAGAAGGGCACCAGCGCACTCAC
>NZ_LZJB01000288.1:0-6505 GCF_001666895.1 Mycobacterium sp. E3298 | reverse complement strand
GACGGTGACCAGGATGGGCGCCCGGAACAGCCCGCGGCTGTACATCGTCACCCGCGGCGCCCAACAGCTCGGTCCCGGGGGATGCGGCGTATGGGGCGGGCGCGTGACGTGGGCGGTGTTGAGGTTGGTGTGGAAGGTCAGGGTGTCGTGGGCATCGCGCTGCAGGGTGCCGATGCTCAGGTAGCCGTCGCGGTCGGCGAGGGTTTCGCTGATGGCGTGGGTCAGCAAGGGGTGCGCGCTGACTTCGATGAAGGTGTGGTGCTCGGCCGCCGCGGCTTCGATCGCCTGCTGGAAGCGGACCGGGTTGCGCATGTTGGTGGCCCAGTGGTCGGCGTCGAAGGCCGGCCGGCTGTTCAGGTCCGCGTAGGTGGTGGAGATGATCGGGATGGTCGGTGGGCGCGGGGACAGATCGGCGAGTTGCGCGCGCATCAGTGGCTGCAGCGGGTCCATCGCCGGGTTGTGCGGCGCCACTTCGATATTGACCCGGCCGGCGAAGTGGTTCTGCGCGCGGACCGTGTTGATGAGGTCGTCGATCGCCTGGGTCGGTCCGGCGATGACGGTCTGGCGCGGCGAGCCGTAGATCGCCAACGTCACCTGCGGGTGGTCGGCGATCAGCGCCTCGTTCGCGGCGGCGTCGAGCTCGAGCGCGGCCATGGTGCCCTGCCCGGACAGCGGGGCCATCAACCGCGATCGTGTCGCGGTCACCCGCAATCCCTGGGCGGGCGTGAGCGCACCGGCCACCACGGCGGCGGCGACTTCGCCCATGGAGTGGCCGATGACCAGGTCGGGGGTGATGCCGTGGGCGCGCCACAGCGCGGTCAGCGCCAGCTGCATGCCGATCAGGCCCAGCTGGATCTGTTCGATGCCGACCAGTTCGCTGCCGGTGGCGATCACCTCGCGCAGCGAAAACCCGGCCTGGGCAACGAAATCGGGCTCCAACTCGTCGACCGCCGCGGCGAAGGCCGGCTCGTCGGCGAGCAGCCGGCGGCCCATGCCGGCCCATTGCGACCCGCGCCCGGAGTAGACGAACACCGTGCCCGGCCCGACCGCGCCCTCGCGGCAACCCACCAGGCCGGTGGCCGGCTCACCGGCCGCCAGCGCGCGCAACCCCGCGACCGCCTGGTCCCGATCGACGGCGGCCACCGTGGCGAACGCGGCGTGCCGGGCCCGGTGATGGTTGAGGGTGTGCGCCACGCCGGCCAGCGGCAGCGTGGCGCCCGGACCGTCCAGCCAGTCGGCCAGCACCGAGGCCGTCGCGGCCACCCGCTGCGGAGTCCTGCCCGACACCACCAACGTCGACACCGCCGGCTCTGAGCCACGGCGGTCCGGAATGACTTCCGGCGCTTGCTCGATCACGACATGCGCGTTAGTCCCGCTCACGCCGAACGACGACACGCCGGCCCGGCGGGGCTGCCCGCTCTCCGGCCACTCCATGTCTTCGGTGGTGATCGTCAGCCGCGACACGTCCTCGCTGGCGTGGGGCGTGAGCTCGCGGAAGTTCAGGTTGCGCGGGATGCGACCGTTGCGGACGGCCAGCACCGTCTTCATGAACCCGGTGATGCCGGCCGCCGCCTCCAGGTGACCGAGATTGGTCTTGACCGCCCCCAGCACCAGCGGCGCGCGGCCCTCGCGGTCGGCGAAAACCTTGCTCAGGGAATCGAGTTCGATCGGGTCGCCGAGCGGCGTGCCCGTCCCGTGCGCCTCGATGTAGTCGATCTCGGCCGGGGTCAACTTGGCCGAGGTCAGCGCCTGCCGAAGCAGCGCCTGCTGCGCGGGGCCGTTGGGAACGGTGACGCCGCTGCTGGCGCCGTCCTGGTTGACGGCCGAACCGCGAACCACGGCGAGGATGCGATTGCCGTCGCGTTGCGCGTCGGACAGCCGCTTGAGCACGACCACCCCGCAGCCCTCGCTGCGCACGTAGCCGTCGGCGTCGGCGTCGAAGGTCTTGCACTGCCCCGCGGGCGACAACATGCCCCACCGTGAGCAGGCGATGCTGGTGCCGGGGCTCAGCAGCAGGTTGGTGCCGCCGACCAAGGCCGTGTCACTTTCGTTCCAGCGCAGGCTCTGGCAGGCCAGGTGAATCGCCACCAGCGACGACGAGCACGCCGTGTCGAGGACCATCGCCGGGCCGCGTGCGCCGAGCAGATACGCCATCCGGCCCGCGGCGAAGTTGGCGGAGTTGCCCGTCAGGACGTAGGCGTCGAGCTCCTCGGGTCGCATCGCCTCGGAGAGCGTGAGCATGTAGTCGTAGGCCGTCACACCGACGTACACCGAGGTCTGGGTGCCGCGGATGGTATGCGGCGGAATCCCCGCGTCTTCCAGCGCCTCCCAGGCCACCTCGAGGAACAGCCGCTGTTGTGGATCCATCGCCGCCGCCTCGCGTGGGGTGATGGAGAAAAACTCGGCGTCGAATTCGTCCGGCTGCCAAGTGGAAAGGAAGCCGCCTTCGCGGTTGCAGATGGTTCCCGGCACGGTGTGGTCGTCGGTGTACAGGGCGTCCGCGTCCCAGCGCTCGGGCGGCACCGGCACGATGCCGCTTCGCCCGTCGCGCAGCAATTCCCAGAATTGGTCCGGGTTGTCCACCCCGCCGGGCAACCGGCAGCCCATCCCGATCACCGCGATCGGCTCGGTGCCGGCCTTCTCGGCGATCTCCAGCCGGGCGCTCAGATCGTCGATCTTGTGCAGCGCCTCGGTGATGATCGCCCGGCGGTCCGGTGTCGAGGTGGTCATCGCGTTCCTCTGAGTCGTTCCGAAAGGTGTTCCAACAACTCGGCTTCGGTGAGTTCGTCGTAGACGTCGGAGGCGGGTTCGGCATCCGGTTCGGCGAGTTCGGGCAGCATCGTCGCCAAGTAGTCGGTGAGGCTGTACACGGTCGGGTAGTCGAAGATCACCGAAGCCGGCAGGAATTCACCGAGACTGTCCGACAACGCGCGCTGCAGCGTGACGCTCATCAGGGAGTCCATTCCGAGCTGGAAGAAGCCGATCGAGGGATCCAGCGACTCGCTGGGTGGTAGCCCCATCACCCCGGCCGCCAGCAACCCGACGTGGTCCAGCAGCATGTCGTGGCGGCGTTCGGGCGGGCACTTACTCAGGCCGACGCGCAATTCGCTTGCGGGCATGGCGGTTTCGCCGGGCACCGGAAGCAGGTCGTCGACGATGTGCAGCGCGCCGCGGGTGCGGTAGGCGGCCGCGAGCAGTGGCCAATCCGCTTCTACCACAATGGAATGCACGCCTGCGGCGGGGCTCATGGCCCGCGGCAGAGCGCCGATGGCGACCTCGTCGTTCATGGGCACCAGCCCCGAACCCATGCTGACCTGGCCGAATTGGTGCTCGGCGTCGGACAGGGATTTCCACAGTCCCCAGTTGACCGTCGTCGCCGACAATCCCATCACGTGCCGCGCGTACGCCAGGGCGTCCAGGTAGCCGCTGGTGGCGGTGTAGTGGGCCAGCCACCGCGAACCGGTGAGGCCGGAGATGGAGGAGAACACCACGAAGTGGCGCACCGGTGTCTCCAGCGTCAGGCGGTGCAGCAGCGCCGCGGCGTCGAGCTTGGGCGCGAACATCGCCGTGACGTCGTCGTTGGTCATCTCGCTGAGCAGGACCGGCTGGCCGGCGAATGCCGCCAGGTAGACGCCCTCCAGCGGTGGCAGGTCGGCGCCGAACCGGTCGAACAGTTCTCTCATCGCGGTTTCGTCGGTGGCGTCGGCGGCGACTGTGACGAGGGTGGTTCCCGCCGCGGCGAGGCCGTCGGCGAGCTCGCGCAACCGCTGGCCGGGGTTGCGCGACACCGCGACGATGGTCCCGGCGCCCATCCGGGCGAGTTCACGGATCAGGTGTGGGCCGATGTTTCCGGTGGCGCCGATGACCAGTTGGCTGGCGGCGGTGTCCAGCGTCACCGGTTCGGTGGGCAGCGTATGAGCGTGCAGCCGGGGCACGTGCCGCACGCCGTTGCGGTAGACGACCTGGTCCTCTCCGTCCGCCCCGGTGGTCTCGTCGAGCACCAGGCGCGTCAGCACCTGTGCGGGCACCGAGCCGTCCAGATCGATGATGCCGCCCCAGATTTCGGGGTGTTCGAGTGCGAGGGTGCGTCCCAGGCCCCACAGCGCCCCGTGTGCGGGGTTGGCGCGGTCGCCCTCGGTGGTCGGTTGGCCGTTGCGGGTGACGATGAACAGCTTCGCTGGCGTGGCGGCGGCCGCCATGGCCGCGGTGAGCCGGCGGGTGTGGTGGAACAGCTGATAGGCGACCGCGACCGACGTTCCGGAGGCGGGCGGCGCGTAGAGCACGCGGTCGACACCGTTGAGCGCCCCGTGCAGTGCCTCTTCGTCGGCGAGGGCGCCGGACTCCAGGCCCTCGATGCCGATTTGGGACCCGGCGACGCGGTCCAGTTCGCCGGTCAGCTCGGTGTCGCCCACGACCAGCCATCGACCGCCGCCGGGTGGCGGAGCATCGGGGAGCGGTCGCACGGGCCAGGCAACCCCATAGGACCAGTCATCGATCGGGGTGCCGTTGCCCCTTCGCGCAGAGCGGGTGTCCGTCGCAGCGCGGGGACTGTTGGGCCGCAACGCCGGTGGGGCGGCGGACGCGATGTCGATCCAGTGGCGGGTGTGGTGCCAGGGGGTGGTGGTGCTCAAGCGGCTGACCGACGCGGTGCGCGACGGCGATCGAGTGCTGGCCGTGGTGCGGGGTTCGGCGGTCAACCAGGACGGGCGCTCCAACGGCATCACCGCGCCCAACACGGCCGCCCAATGCGATGTGATCGCCGACGCGTTGCGGTCGGCCGACATCGCACCGGAAAGCGTCAACTACGTGGAGGCCCACGGAACGGGGACGGCGCTCGGGGATCCGATCGAATTCGAAGCGCTGGCAGCCACTTACGGGCGCGGCCCGGGCTCGTGCGCGCTCGGCGCGGTGAAGACCAACATCGGCCACCTGGAGGCGGCGTCCGGGGTGGCCGGGTTCATCAAGGCGGTGCTGGCGGTGCAGCGCGGGCAGATCCCGCCGAACCTGCACTTCTCGCAGTGGAATCCGGCGATCGACGCGTCGTCGACCCGGCTCTTCGTGCCCGTCGAGAACATCGAATGGCCGTCCGATGCGGGTCCTCGCCGGGCGGCGGTGTCGTCGTTCGGTCTCGGCGGGACGAACGCGCACGCCATCGTCGAGCAGGGCCCTGGGTTGGCGCCGGTCGACGACGCCGGCCCCGACGGCGGGGTGTCGACGTTGGTGGTGTCGGGTAAGACGGCGCGGCGGGTGGCGGCGACGGCGTCGGTGCTGGCCGAGTGGATGCAGGGTGGCGGGGCCGGGGTCGCCCTCGGCGATGTGGCGCACACCCTCAACCATCACCGGGCCCGGCAGGCGCGATTTGGCACGGTGGTCGCCCGCGACCGTGCCCAGGCGGTGGCCGGGCTGCGGGCACTGGGGGGTGGCCAGCACGCCCCCGGGGTGGTGTTGCCCCGCGAGGGCGCGGTCGGGCCGGGCACGGTGTTCGTCTACTCCGGGCGCGGGTCGCAGTGGGCCGGCATGGGCCGCCTGCTGCTGGCCGACGAGCCGGCCTTCGCCGCGGCGGTCGACGAGTTGGAGCCCGATTTCGTTGCCCAGGCCGGGTTTTCGCTGCGCGAGGTGATCGCCACCGGCAGCGAACTGGTCGGCATCGAACAGATCCAGCTGGGCCTGATCGGCATGCAGCTGGCGCTGACCGCGCTGTGGCGCGCCCACGGCATCACCCCCGACCTGGTCATCGGCCACTCCATGGGCGAAGTCGCCGCCGCCGTGGTGGCCGGTGCGCTCACGCCCGCCCAGGGATTGCGGGTGACCGCGACGCGATCGCGGTTGATGGCCCCGCTGTCCGGGCACGGCGGCATGGCCCTGCTGGAGCTCGACGCGCCCGCCACCGAGGCGCTGATCGCCGAGCACCCCGAAATCACCCTGGGCATCTACAACTCCCCCCGCCAAACCGTCATCGCCGGACCCACCGACCAGATCGATCAGCTCATCGCCGAGGTCCGCGCCCACAACCGGTTCGCCAGCCGGGTCAACATCGAAGTCTCCCCGCACAACCCGGCCATGGACCCCCTGCAACCCCCGATGCGCGCGGAACTGGCCGACCTGACCCCCCAACCGCCACGCATCCCGATCATCTCCACCACCTACCCCGACCTCGACACCCGCCCGGTCTTCGACGCCGACCACTGGGCCACCAACATGCGCAACCCCGTCCACTTCCACCAAGCCATCGCCCACGCCGGCACCGACCACCACACCTTCATCGAAATCAGCGCACACCCCCTGCTCACCCAAGCCGTACTCGACACCCTGGGGGAAGGAAAGCCGGCCACCAGCTATCTGAGTCTCGGTACCCTGCAACGCGATACCGACGACACCATCACCTTCCGCACCAACCTCCACACCGTGCGGGCACCGAGCCGTCCAGATCGATGATGCCGCCCCAGATTTCGGGGTGTTCGAGTGCGAGGGTGCGTCCCAGGCCCCACAGCGCCCCGTGTGCGGG
>NZ_LZJB01000287.1:0-6211 GCF_001666895.1 Mycobacterium sp. E3298 | reverse complement strand
AGCGCCGGCCGGGTGGCCAGCGGTGCCAGGTCACCGGTTGGCGTTGAGCAGCTGCCGGTTTGGGAAATACCGCCGCGCTGCTGTCGTAGATATGGATGGTCTTGACGCCTTACAGATTCCAGAACAGCGCCGCCCGCGCCGACGGCACGTACACCGCCGCGAAACGGAAATGACTGGTGCACAGACAATCGGGGACTACGCCATCACGCACGCTGAAACGTTGACCGCGGATAAACCGGACTCAGATGGTGCGTTTCAGCCCGACGTGGGCGGCGTGGTACCCGAGCCGGCGATAGAACGCCCGAGCCCGTTCGCGAGCCTCGTCTGTGGTCACCTGCGCCAGCTGTGCGCCGTGCGCTCGGCCGTAGTTGTGTGCCCACTCGACGAGTGCAGTACCAAGACCCTGTGCGCGTTCGGCTTTGGCGACGCGTAATCCCTCGATCTGCAGCCGGGTGGCGCCGCCGCGGGAAAGACCGGGAATGATCGTCAATTGCACGGTCGCGACGACCATGTCGGAACCGTTCATGACGACGCCGAGGTAGTTGGATCGGTCGCGAACGACGATGTCGTAGGCCGCCTCGTAGCGTTCGAGTTCGGCGGCTTCGCGTTCCTGACCGAATTCGTCGTCGGAGAGCAGCTGGGCGATCACCCCCACGTGTTCGCGCGTCGCGCGCTGCACACGATATGTGCGGCCCGCCACCCGCAGCAGTCCCCGAACCGAGGACTGCGCCAGTGCCTGTAGGCGCGCCACCAACAGGTCCAGCCACGCCCCCACGTTGGTTCGTGCCTCCGCGGTATCCGGGTAGCGGCATCGCAGATGTAGCCCGGACTCGTCCTGGATGAACCAGAGCATGACGCCGTCGGTGTCAACGCTCGCGCTCACATACTGGGCGTCGAGTCCGACCGAGTCGATGCGCACCGGAAGTCTGCTTTGGTCCAGCCAGGAAATCGCGAACATGCCTGGCGCGATGGGCATTCCACCCCACGGAGCCAGTACGTCGGCCAGTGGCCAGGAACCAAGCTGCACGGCCTCTTTGACGGCGGTGGCCGCGGCGTGGGGCTCGGCAACCGCCGACTCCAGGACCGAATTGGTGATGAACCAGCCCACCGAGTCGTGCCATTTGTCTTCAAATCGGCTGTGCACGGGGAAGACCGCGCGCAGCGGCGCCCCGGCCAACTCGCGGGTCACCGCGGTCATGGCGACCACGGCGAGTGCCAGCGTCGAGACACCGTCGTCGCGTGCCTGCGCGGCGAACGCGGCGCCGTCATCGACATCGAACACGTCACGCACTTCAACGCGTTCTGGATGCGGCCCGGACTCACCCAACGGCAGCGGAAACCGTGGCATCACCCCACCGCTGTCGCTGATGATTTGTGCCCATCGCGCGCGCACGCGTTCCGGTGCCGCGGGAAGGTCCAGCAATGCCTGCGTGTGCACGACAAATGCCGGCGGCGGTTGCGGCGACGGCATACGTCCGATCCGGGCGTCGGCGAGCATCGACAACAGGTCCCGCGCAATCACCAGCATTGACCACATGTCCACGTGGGCGTGGTCGGCGGCGATCACCACCGTCAATCCGGCGGCAGTCTCCAGCACACACAATCGATGTGAGGGCCGCTGATAGGGCGAGCACGTCGCATTGAGAACCACTCGCAGTGCGTCGTTGACCGCCTGGCCCGCAGCGATCTCGTGCTCTACCCACTGGCCTGGGTGAATATCGATCTCATGCAGTTGCGGATCGCCGTCCGCCCCGGGTGTGAATGCCGTTCGCAGGGTGCCGTGGCGGGCGATCACGGCCAGCCACGCATCGGCCAACGATTGGCGGCTGACCCCCGCCGGCAACCGAATGGACAGAGCCATCCAGGAGCCGGGTCGTGCGCCGGCACCAACGTGTATGCGCTGGTCGAAGGACACCGGGAGCCGGCGGCCGAGGTCAGACACCGAGACGTCGTAGCCCCAGAGTCGTCCAAAGGGTAGCCGCAGGTGCGCGACGTTGGTCAGCCGCATGGCGGTACCTTAACGCCCCGGTTAGCCTGAATGCTCGGTCTGCGCGGTCGGCTCCGGGGCGAGCCGTCCGGTCGTGAGAAGAGTTGCGTGATGTCCACTTTCGTGGTTCCTGGAGCGGAGCTTGCGGTTGAACTGAGCGATGAAGGTGGTCATCCGGTAGTTCAACTGCATGGACTTACCTCCAGCCGCGCGCGTGACCGGGTGCTCAATCTCGACCTCGGCAGGGGCCTGAGCGGGACCCGACTGCTGCGGTACGACGCACGCGGCCATGGCAAGTCGACCGGGCGCAAGGTCCCGGAGGATTACCGATGGGAAAGCCTTGCCGAGGATCTCCTGCAGCTGCTCGACAAATGGTTTCCCGGCGAACGGGTGCACGGAGTGGGCCCCTCCATGGGTGCCGGCACACTCCTGCACGCGGCCGCCCGCGAGCCGGACCGCTTCGCCGGCCTCACGCTCATGGTGCCGGCCACCGCGTGGGAAACCCGGCCCGCGCAGGCCGAGATCTACCGGGTTGCGGCCGAATTTATCGAAACCGAGGGAGTCGGGGCATTCATCGCGTCGGCGCGTGGGGCGACTCCGCCGCCGGCCACGGTCGGCGCGCCCGAAACAGTTCCCGATGTGGCCGACGCGCTGCTGCCGTCACTGTTTCGGGGCGCGGCTCTCAGCGACCTGCCCGCTCGCGAAGCGGTCGCACGAATCGATGTGCCGACGACAATTCTGGCCTGGGTCGGCGACCCGGCGCATCCGATGTCGACAGCGGAATCGCTTGCCGCACTGATGCCGCGGTCAACGCTCACCGTGGCGCACACCCCGGCCGATGTCGAGACCTGGCCCCAGATCCTGAGCCAAGACGTCGCCCGCAGGGGGTGAGTTGTACGCGGTTGTCGCACAACGGCTTTCGTTTCGGCCGTGAGCGATCCGGCACGCACACCCGCAATATGCCTCTGAACTGCGAACATGTGGCTCGATTCCGCAGTTATTGTTCCTGCCGGGGACACAAACCTTCTCGCAGGTAGGTCGGCCTTACGACCGCCGGCCCGGGCGGGTTAGATCGTCAGCATGGGCGAACGCGTCACATTTCAGGGCTCGACGGGCGCGCAACTGGCCGGCGTCATCGAAGTGCCCGACGGGACGGTGCGGGGCTGGGGCGTGTTCGCCCATGGCTTCACGCTCGGCAAGGACTCGCCCGCCGCGGCGCGGATCTGCAAGCAACTGGCCACCGACGGCATCGGCATGCTGCGCTTCGACGCGCTGGGCCTCGGCGGGTCCGAGGGCGACTGGGGCGACGGGTCGTTCACCGTCAAGGTCGACGACATCGCCAGGGCGTGCGAATTCATGACCGGCCGCGGAACGCCGGCCGACATCCTGATCGGGCACTCGTGGGGCGGCGCCGCGGTGCTCGCCGCGGCCCGGCAGTCGCCGGGAGTGCGGTCGGTGGTGACGGTCGCGGCGCCGGTCGACCCGAGCCACGTCGAAAAGCATTACGACGCAGTCGTCGACCGCTGCCTGACCGAGGGCAGCGCCGAATGGATGGTCGGCGGGCGCACGCTGACGCTCAAGCGGGCGTTCGTCGAGGACGTGCGGCGGGCCCACCTGCGCGACAAGATCAAGGGCTTGCGCCTGCCGCTGCTCATCCTGCACTCGCCCACCGACAACACGGTCGGCATCGAGAACGCCAGCGAGATCTTCCGCTTGGCCCGGCACCCGCGCAGTTTCGTCTCGCTCGAGGGCTCGGATCACTTCCTCACCGCGCGCGGCCAGGCTCACCGGGCCGGGCGAATCATCGGCGCCTGGGCCGACGCGTACCTGGGCGATACGGATTAGGCGGCGAAGCGCGAACGACTCTGTGCGACAGCGCCTATCGTCGTTCAGTTCCGCGGCAGGACGAACGCCTCGATATGCCGCTTGCCTGCCCGCACTTCGTACTTGCGCCAGCCGGGATACAGCTCGAGGCCCTTCGCCCAGATCTCGTCGCGCTCGCCCGGCGTGGCGAGCCGCGCCGTCGTATGCCAGGTGTCGCGGCCGATAGTCACCGTCGCCTCGGGGTGGGCCTTCAGGTTGTGATACCAGGCGGGATGCTTGGCGCCGCCGAAGTTGGATGCGATGAGGGCCAGGCCATCTGGATGGGGGATCCCATACACGGCGACGGTGCGGGGCTCGCCGGATTTGGCGCCGGTGGTGGTGAGCATGACCACGGGGATGCCGGTTGCGACGCCGGCGAAGCTGCTTCTGCCGCCGCTGACCTTGGTGATGAACCGGTCCAGGTGGTGCGCCGTGGGGCGCAGCAGCGCCACGCCCACCGTCGTGGAGGCGAAGCGGCGCATGACCCGGTGGAAGGCGTTGGCATCGGCGAAGGTCTGGCCGGACATGGGTGTCATTGTGACGCGACGGAGCATGGCGTGGGGCGTATTCGCCCGACCCGAATAACCCGTCGAAAACGCCCCACGGGTGTCGCCCGCGACATTAAGCTGCTGGTCGTGGGCGTGAATGTGTTAGCCAACGGCCGGAGTCGTTGGCTGGCGATCGTGGCCTCGCTCGTCCTGTCGGCCGGCATGGTCTACGCCCAGGGCGCGAAGCCGCGACCCTCCGCGCCCGCCCCGCCGCCCGCGGCCGCCACCAGCGTGGCCGCCGGACCGGCCGACGCGGCGCCCAGCGCACTGGCCAACGCCCCGCACACCGCGACACCGGCGGAAGTGGAGATGCTGACCGCAAACGCGCCGCCCGCCGCCGGCCAGCAATTCCAGGTCGCGCTGCCCCACGGCATCGGGTCCGAGGACAGGCTGCAGGTCAAGACGATCTGGGCGGAACGCGCCATCAGCGTGCTGTTTCCGCAGATCACCACCATCGGCGGATACCGGGAGGACGCTTTGCCGTGGCATCCCAACGGGCTGGCGATCGATGTCATGATCCCGAACCACGCCAGCCCCGAAGGCATCGAGCTGGGCAACCAGATCGCCGGCTACGCCCTGGCGAACGCCAAACGCTGGGGAATCAACCACGTGATCTGGCGGCAGAAGATCTACCCGGGCGTTGGTGGGGGAAGCTGGACCGCCGACCTCGGTTCGGAGACACTCAATCACTACGACCACGTTCATATCGCCACCAACGGTGGCGGGTACCCGACCGGGCACGAAATTTACTACATCGCCTCGATGACGCCCGCGCCGCAGCAGTGATCCTGGGCGACAACGACATTCATGCGGGACCGGCGGCAAACGCCGCCACCGGCATTTCGACGCTTCCGCCGCAGGGACCGCCGTTGATGTCGGTATGCCAGGTGCCGCGCAAAGATCCGTCCGGCTGTGGCGTGTAGAACGCCCACGAGCGCGCGGGTGCCCACACCTTGGGGACGCCGTCGCCCATGTAGCAATCCCATTGGAAGTCGAAGCGCTCGACCCATCGAGCCCCGTCCCAGGTGTAGTGCGAGGGCTGGGGCAGGGTCGGGTTCTTGGGGACGGGGCCGTTGGTGGCGGTGGCCACGCACTGGCGCGACGAGCAGGCGGTGACGAAGACATAGTCGGCGCTGAATGTGGGTTCGGATTGGGCCGCCGCCGCACTGGTGCCTGACTTGTTGACGGCGTACCTGACCAGCGAATACTTCCCATTCCACGACGGCAGCGCGGCGTGCACGGGAATCGCGGGCAGGGGCTGGACCGCCGCGGCGACGGCGGCGAACGCCGCGACGCCGCGAAACCGCCATCGGGAAGACATCGGGTCCATGGTGCGGGCTCAACGACGCGCCCCCGACGGCCCACCAAGAATTCGTTGAGAACCCGTTAAGCCCCCGTGCTGATTCTGTGATCAACGCACCCAGCGTCCACGAGAAACCCACATCAGCACTAGGAGACCCCGATGTTCACTCGCCGTTTCACCGCCTCCGTCGTCGGCACCGCCGCCCTGGGCCTGGCCGCGCTCGGCCTCGCCGGCACCGCGGGCGCGAGCTCGGTCGACGACGCGTTCCTCGCCCAGCTGGCCGCCGATGGCATCACCCCGCCGAGCGCCTCGGTCGCGGTCAAGGACGCGCACGCCGTGTGCAACGCCCTCGACCAGGGTCACTCGAGCAAGGAGGTCATCAACGCGGTGGCCCAGGCGACCGGCCTGAGCGCCAAGGGCTCCAAGACGTTCGCCGTCGACGCCGCTTCGGCCTACTGCCCGCAGTACGTCACCTCGGCCTGAAACCTGACACCACGATGCGGGGACCCG
>NZ_LZJB01000286.1:0-18743 GCF_001666895.1 Mycobacterium sp. E3298 | reverse complement strand
GTGCGCGCGATCGAACTCAAGAACTGGGTCGCGACGCTGACACTGCGGCTGGGCAAGAACGTCAAGCTGCCCAGGAACGCCACCGCCAAGATCGGCCAGACCAGCCTGCTGGGTTCCCAGCACGTTGAGCTGGCGGCGCCGCCCAACCCCTCCCCGGAGCCGCTGCGGGACGGTGACACCATCCCGCTGAAAAACGCGTCCACCTATCCCACCACCGAGCAGACGCTGGCCAGCCTCGCCATCGTGCTGCACGGAGGCGGCATCCCGAACCTCGAAGTGCTGCAGAACGAGGTCTACAACATCCTCAACGGGCGGGCCGACCAGATCCGCGCCTTCCTGGGCAGCTTGACGTTCTTGCCCAGCCGCAGTGTCAGCGTCGCGACCCAGTTCTTGAGTTCGATCGCGCGCACCGTGCCGACGAAGACATCCGCCACCCGCACCCGGCTGTTGTCGTTGAGGGCCAGCGTGTCGGGCATCTGGACATACACGGTGTAGGAGCCGGGCCCGGAGCCCGGACCGCCGGGCATCGGTACGTTGGCGATTCCGTGCCACTTCGCGCACGAGGTAAGCACCGTCGCGGCGGTCAACACAGCAAGCGCCTTCCAGCCCAGGTGGCGGACCCGAATAGCCAAGGTGCGCATCATGATCCGGCTCCCGTAGCGGCGGCCGCCGGTGTCGGCGCGACCGGACCCGGGACCACGCCCGGCCCCGGGGGCGGTGGCGGGATCGGCACCTGCGGCGCACGCAGGCCGATCGGTGGCACGACGGGGTTCTCGTCATAGGCGTTCGGCGGCCCCGGCGGCGTCTGCAAGCCCGGGGGAGGGGGTGGGCCGCCGGGGCCGCCCAGGAGTTCGGCCAGCGATTCGGGGGTCATCAGGCCCCCGGTGACCGGCCCCACCTGGGTGCCTTGCATGCCCGGCGCGGCGACCCAGCCGGGCTGGGTATTGCGGTGCGAGAACGGAGTGTCGGGCACCCAGATCCCGGGCACCGTGGTGTCTTTGTACCCGTTGGGCGGTTGCAGCCGGGGTTCGGAGTAGGCGACTTCCTTGGGCAGCACCTCGGCGGTGCTGAACAGGTTCAGCCCGAACGGCAGGTAATTGAACTTGATCGCATCGAGGATCGGCGCCAGGTATTGGGCGCACAGTTCGGCGGATTCCTGGTAGCCCAGCCGGCTGCCGGCCTGAATCATGCTGCACATGAACTGCATTGGGTTGGCGAAGTTCGGGATAGCCGGGATGGACATGACGGCGCCGTGGGACGGGTGGTAGATCTGGCTGAGATTCGTCTCCAGCGTCGGCAGGACGTGCAGGGCGGTCTCCAACCCGTTCAGCGGGTCGGGCTGGACCAGCGTGGTGGTCAGGCTGTCGAGGTTGCCGATGTCATGGGCGAGCACCTCGCGGTTCTTGTCCAAGAACGGGCGCAGCGTTGAGAGTAGGCTGTCGAACTGCTGGATAGCGTTGGACAGGTCGCGGTCGGACCCGGTCAACTCGTCGGTGAACTGGGCGAGGTTCTTGTTCAGCGCGACGAATTGCTGGTCGTCTTTGTGCAACGCGTTGACGAACTGCGCCAGGCTGCGCACCACCGCGAAGAAGTCGCCCCGGCCCTCGTTCAGCGCGGTGAGCGACCGCGACAGGCTGTTCAGTGTGGTGTTGATCTGCTTGCCCTTGCCGGACAATCCGTCCGCGAACGACTCGATGGCCTCACCGAACGGGCCCTTGGGTTGCTCGGGCGTCGGGCCGAGTTTGGAGATGATGTTGGCGACGCTTTCGCGCAGTTCGTCCCACTCCGTCGGCATCTGCGTGCGCTCGATCGGGATCACCGCGTTGTTGCCCATCACCGGGCCACCTTTGTAGGGGGGCTCCAGCTGAATGCTCCGCGACGCCACCAGGGTTGGGTTGACGACTACGGCGGACGCGTTGGCGGGCACCTTGTATTTGTTGTCGTAGTGGAACGTCACCTTCATCTTGTCGCCGGCTGGCTCGATCTTGTCGACTGAGCCGACGCGCACGCCCATGATCTGGACCTTGTCCCCGGAATAGAGCGCGTTCGCCGTTGGGAGGTAAGCGATTACGGTGTTGGTGGTCAACTTCTGATAGAGCCGCCAGCCGACGATCCCTGCGACGAGGGCCAGCAGCACCACCACCGCCCCGACGACCGTCCGGCGCTGCGGTTTGCCGATACCGAAGACGCTACTCAATTCTGGTTACCTCCGGTGATACCGCTGCCGCCCGTGCCGCCGGGGTTGATGAACGGCGCCGGCAACTGCTGTCCGGGTCCCGGGGGCGCCGCCGGCCCCGGCGGGAGTCCTGGAGCGAACGCCGACGGTGGCGGGGCGGGGCCTGCGGGTTGCAGGTTCTCGGTGCGCGCGCCCGGCGGGGCTTGGGTGGGCAGTGGCACCGGTACGCCGGGCACGTCGGGAGGCGGGTCGCCGGGCCGCGCGGCGATCGGGATTCCCGGCGTCGGTGGCAGGCCGTTCGGGTTCGGCGGTGACGCCGCGACGTCGATCGGTGCCGGGAAACTGCCGCCGAAGGCGCCGACGTCAACACCCGCGCAGGGCAACGGGTTCCACGGTCGCGGCAGCGCGTCGGCCGGTGGCGTGTACGAGCAGGCCGTTCCCGGCGGCACCGCCGGTCCCGGATGGTCCGGGGTGCCTTCCAGCACCGGGGGCGCGGGCGGCGGCGCGCCGTTGGGGAACCGGGTGCCATTGGGGTCCGGCCACCGGAACTCGGGAAGCCCGGCGCTGCGCCAGAAGTCCTCCGGATCGATGCCGCGCTTCTTGAACGCGGCGTCGACGAACGGTTGCAAGATCCAATACGGCAGCAGGTTGGACAGGACAATCTTGAAGTACGGTCCCGACGCGACCGATTCACCCAGGGAGGCGGCGAATTGGCTGACGTACGTGAGGGTTTGGGCGAGGTCATCCTTACGCGCCACCAGCACGTCGCTGATCGCGCGCAACTGCTCCAGCACGGGGTTCAGATTCGGGTTGTCGTTGATGAATCCCTGCACCTGGGCCGAGAAAGCGGAAACGTTCTGCAGCAGCGCGCCGATGGCGCGGCTGCGCTCGTTGAACGCGACCAGGAGTGTCTTCGCGTTGACCAGCAGCCGGTTGATCTGTTCGCTGCGGTCACCGAGCACGCTGGCGACCTGATGGGCCTGAGCGAGTAGGTGCTTGATCTGGTCGTCGCGTTTGCCGATGGTGTCGGAGAATCTGGTCAAACCCTCGAGCGTGGCACTCAGATGCGGATAGGTCTGATCGATCGTCTGCGACAACACATTCAGCGACTGCTTGACGGTGTCGATGTCCCACCCGGTGGCGGCCTTGGTGACGTCGAAGGCGGCGTCGTAGAGCTGATACGGGGTGGTGCTCTGGCCCAGCGGTAACACGGCCCCCGGCCGCAACGTCTGCGTTCCGCGCGGCTCGATCTCGAGTACCTTCTTGCCGAGGATGGTGTCGGTCTTGATCGCGAGCCGGCTCTCGCTGCCGATGGTGTTGGCGCCGATATTGAACTTGATGCGGACATGGTCGCCGTCGATATCGAACGCCTCCACCTTGCCGACGTTCACGCCGGAGATGCGCACCTTATCGCCCTTGTTGAGTTGACCGGTGTCGGTGAACTGTCCGTAATAGCTCGGGCTGGCGAACATCATCGGGATGCTGGTGAAGCTTTGGCCGACGGCGACGACCAGCACCAGCACGGTGATGCCCATCAGGCCGACCCGGTTGCGGTTGAATTCCGTCAGCGTTCTCATTGCGGCGTGCACCTACCGGTGGGCTGCTGCCAGATCCGGACCGTGCGGACCGGGCCACCGGGCTGCAACCCGTTCCACCTGATGCTGAGGTCGCACAGGTAGAAGTTCACCCAGTCCCCGTAGAGGCCGATGCTGCGTCCGATGAGATTGAGCGCGGTCGGCGTCTTGTGAATCAGGTCGCCGAGTTGATCACGTTGGTCGACGAGCGGCTGCTGCAGAGCCTGCAGGTAGTTGATGGCCTTGTGCAGCAGCGCGCGGTTGTCGGCGAGGAGGTCGGCCACCGTGCCGGCGGCGTTGCTGATGTTCGCGGTCCCGGCCGCCAGCGGGTCGGCGTGGTTTTGCAGGCCGGTGATCAGTCTTTCGAAGTTGTCGACGGTCTGGTCGAACTCCTTGCGATGCCTGACCGTTGTGTCGAGCACGACGTTCAGGTTCTTGATCACCTCACCGATCGCCTGGTCGCGTTCAGCGATGTGCGCGGTCAGCTGCGCGGTCTGATCCAGGATGTCGTTGATGGTGCCGCCCTGACCCTGGAACACCGTGATGATGGCCGACGCGATGGTGTTGACCTTTTCCGGATCGAGCGCCCTGAACAGCGGCTTGAATCCACCGATCAGGGCGTCGAGGTCGAGTGCGGGCGCTGTTCGGGACAGGGGGATGAATCCGCCCGGCGGCAGGATCCGATCGCTGCCGTCACCCTCGCCGCGCTTGAGCTCCAGGTAGCGGTCGGCGAACAGATTGAGATAGCGGATCTGTGCGGTCGTCGTCTGGTAGAGCGGTATGGACCGGTCGACGTTGAAGTCCACCATCACCCGCTGGCCGCCGTCGATCAGCCGCACCGCTTTGACCTTGCCGATCTCGACCCCGGCGGCGCGGACGAACTGGCCGTTCTTGAGCCCGGTGGCGTTCTTGAACTCCGCGGAATAGCTGTTGGTGCTGTTGAAGCGCATCTGGGCGAACACCACGACGATCGACACGGTGATCAGCAGCAGCACCAGTGAGACGATGCCGAGCTTGATGGCGGAGCCGGTGATTTTCATGGGTTGATCGTGTTGTCCCCGACTTGGCGGCCCCAGACGTACTCGATGGCGTACGGTGAGCCGGTTTCCAGATGGTTGTAGGGCGCGAGGCTGGCGCCGGTATCGACCACCAGACTCGGCGCCGGCCACAGGTCATGGGTGATGGCCTGCCAGCAACCGGGCGCACCGCCCGGCCCGCCGCGGGCGTTCACGCGGGGCAGGTTGTCCGGGTACACAAAGGGATTCGGCGCCCCGCCCACCAGCCCGGCCAGGGTCAGGAGCCCCATCGTGGCCGCGGTGCCGGCCAACCCCGGGAGCGTCAACATGCCGCCCAGCCCTGAGGTCAGCTCGGTCATGGTTCTCAGCGCATAGCCGTTGCCGCCGCCGGTGGTGGCATAGGCCGCCGGTTCCTCGTCGTAGTAGTTGCGGATGGTGCAGAAGATCTCGGGGCTGTAGGTGTCGAACAGCTGGGCGGTGGGCACCAGATCGGCGGCGCCGCGCTGCAGGTAGGGCCCGCCGCGCTTGAAGATGTCTTCGCCGGTGTTGCCCAGCCCCGCCGCGGACAACAACGCAGAATCCAGATCGGCCTCCTGCCGGTGCAGGGTGCGCGCCGTAACCACCGCGTTGTTGAGGGAGTCGAGCAGATCCGGCGCGGCTTTGGCGTAGACGTCGCCCAGGGCGCCGAGCTGTTGAATGTCATGCCGGATCTGCGGCATTTGCGGGTTGATGTCGTCGAGGATGGCGTTGGCGTTGACGATCGATTGCCCGAATTTGTCGCCCAACCCGGTCAACGCCTGCGCGGCTGCAGCCAGCGTCAGGTTGAGCTTGACCGGATCCAGCTTCTCCGTTATCGAGGTGAGCGTCTCGAACAGGGTGTTGAACTCCGTTGTCACCGACCTGGCATCGATCACGTGCTGCGACGTGATGCGTTGTGGCGTCGGCTTTTTCGGCGAGGTCAACGACACGTACTTGTTACCGAAAACCGTGGTCGCCTTGATATTGGCGTCCACGTTGGCCGGAATCAGCTCGATCCACTTCGGATTGACGTTCAAGACGAACTTGGCGGCCGGTATGCCGTCACGCTCGATCTCCGAAATGCTGGCCACCCGGCCGATCTCCACGCCGTTGTAGGTGACCTTCGAACCCGGATCCATCACCAAGCCCGCCCGGGGGGCCAACATCGTCAAGCGCGTCGTCGGCGTGAGCTGGCCCCGAAACTGCAACCACACGAACCCCAACACCACCGCGGAGACAATCAGGAACGCCAGCGCCGTCGTCCGGTACGGCGGAATGCGTTGCGGGTTCTCTTTCACCGGGGTCGTCATGGGCGGCTACACGGTGAGGTTGAAGTTGGGGGTCTTGCCGTAGACCGCCATCGCGGTCAGCACGACCACCACGACGATGGTGATCAACGACAACCGCATCGAGCGGCCGACCGCTTCGCCGACGCCGACCGGCCCGCCGGTGGCGGTGTAGCCGTAGTAGCAGTGGGTGGTCATCACGACCACCGCGACCAGGATGACCTCCGCGAACGACCAGCCGACGTCGTTGAGGCGCAGGAACGTGTGGAAGTAGTGGTTGTACGTGCCGATGGACTGCCCGTACAACAACACGGTGGTGACCTGCTGGGACAGGAACGCCATGGTCATCGCCAACCCGTAGAGCGGGACGATGACGATCAGACCCGCCACCACCCGGGTGGACGCCAGAAAGGGGACCGACCGGATGCTCATCACCTCGAGCGCGTCGATTTCCTCGCTGATGCGCATGGCGCCCAATTCGGCCGTGGCACCCGCGCCGACCGTGGCGGCCAGCGCCTGACCGGCGGCCACCGGCGCCACGAACCGCACATTGACCAGGGCGGCCAAGAACCCGGTGAACGCCTCGACACCGATGTTGCCCAGCGTCGCGTAGCCCTGAATGGCGACGAGTGAACCCGCCGACAAGGTGATGAAGCCGACGATGGCGGCGGTGCCACCGACCACCGCCATCGCGCCGGTGCCCATCCCCATCTGGGCAACCATGCGGAGCAGCTCTTTGCGGTAGCGGTGTACGGCGAAGGGGATCTGCCCGACGGCGCTCAGTGCGAACCAGACCATCTGCCCGATCTCGACCAGCGGGCGAGACGGGACGTCCCCGTAACGGATGACGAATGCGCTCGTCCGCGGGAAGCGGACGCGGAGGGCGGCAGCCGTGGACATGTCAGCGCCCCGTCCCGAACCGGACGCCGATGGTGGTCAGCGCCGCGTTGACCGCGAACAGCGCGATGAAGCAGAGCACCACCGTCTCGTTCACGGCGGTCCCGAGGCCCTTGGATCCGCCGCGGACGATCAGCCCGCGGTAGCAGCCGACCAGGCCGGCGATCAGTCCAAACGTCGCGGCTTTGATGAACGCGATCACCACCTCGGGCAGGCCGGTGAGCGCCGTCAACGTGGAGAGGTAGGCGCCGCTCGAGACGTTCTGCAGGTAGACGCTGAACAGGTAGCCGCCCCCGAGGCCGACGGCGACCACGAGGCCGTTGAGCAGCACCGCGACAAGTGTGGAGGCGACGACCCGGGGCACCACCAGGCGGTGGATCGGGTCGATGCCGAGCACCTCGAGCGCGTCTATCTCCTCGCGGATGGTGCGCGCGCCGAGGTCCGCGCAGATGGCGGTGCCGCCCGCGCCGGCGACCACGAGCACCGTCACGATCGGGCCGAGCTGGGTGACCGCGCCGATCGCGGCACCGGCCCCCGACACGTCGGCGGCGCCGATCTCCGCCAGCAGCAGGTTCAGCGTGAAGATGAGCAGCACGGTTTCCGGGATGGACACGGCGATGGTGGGCAGCAGCGATACCCGCATGAGAAACCAGCCGTTCCAGATGAACTCGCGCCATTCGAACGGCTGTCTCAGCGCTTTCCCGGTCAGCACGCACATGCGGAAGAATCCACCGGCCACTTCCGTCCCGGGCCGAATCCGACTGCTCAATTTGCTGGCGGTCAGGTGGGAGGTGGTCATGCGTGCCGTCCCGAACGCGACCGCGCAACGAGGGCTTTCGGTTCCGCCGCTTCGTCAAGCGGGCGATGGGTAGTCGCGGGACGGTCATCGCGTTGGTGATCGTGATCCTGGTTGGCGGGGCGGTCCGCCGCGCGGCCAACCAGTGCAAAGCGCTGCACTACAGAGTGTTTCGAGTGAGGCGGGACGGGGCCGGATTCCTGATTCCTTCGCCGCGGGTCTTGCCGCAAGAGCGGTGGCCCCCATCGGTGGCGTACCGCGCGGGCTGACTCCCGACGCGAGTCGACCCGGTGATCCTCCCGATCGACACTCTGAGATCCCACCCTTCGGCTCCATGCCGCCCTAGTTTGCGCCACGCATCACTATGGCATTAGACCGTACGGTCAGTCAATAACCGCCGGCGGCGGCGAGTATTCGCCGCGCGAGTAATTCGGGGGTGGCCAGCGCCGTGTTGACGTCTTTTTGGTGATTTACAGGGGTTTTGGCGGTAGTCGGTACGCCTGGCGCCACATCGTCGGCCTTTCTTTTGAGAAAAGCCTGCGCACGGAAACCGACCGCGCGTACAGTATTCGGCAGGGCTTTTCGGTGCTTTTCCCGTTCGAACGAGCGTCGGCCAACGCTGACGCGGCGCACCAAGCGGAGCCTCGGTAGGGCCAATTACGGCCCCGCGCAATGGTGTTGGAGGCTAGGCGGCCGGACCCGTGACGGCGGCGAGGCATTCACGCACCACCGAGACGACGTCGGCGGAGGGGCTTGCCCACTTGCCGAGCCCGAGCCGATCGAGCAGTAACCCGCCGAGGAACACGTCGACGAACGCGGCCCCTACCTGTTCCGGGCTGCGGGAATCGGCGGGGCCGAACCACACCCACATCCACTCGAGCGATCCCCACAGCTGCAATGCCGCCAGTTCGATGTCGACGGCTCGGAAGACCCCGCCGTCGATTCCGCTGCGGATCTCCTCAATCGCCAAGCTTTGCAATTGGTTCCGCAGCTTCCGGACTTGCTGCATCGCCGGGTCGTCGGACAACTGGACCACCTCGCGCTGGCTTGCCACCGTCGCCTCACGGGCGACCACCTGGAGCAGCGCGGAGGTGTAAATGATTGCGGCGATGCGTTCCTGCGGTGTACCGAGCCGGGACCATGCCATCTGCACCGCATCGAGTTGTCGGGCGAGGTGGGTTTCCTCGAGCTCCCGCAACATCTGTGCCTTGGTGCCGAAGTGATGAACGATGGTGCCCTTCGACATGCCAAGCTCGTCGGCGATGTCGCCCATATTCGTTCTGTCGTAGCCGCGTTCGGCGACATAGCGGACAAACGCGTCGAAGATCTCGCCACGCCGACCAGGTCGAGGCATCGTGCACCCTTCGGCTCTAACTAACCGTACGAACGGTCCATCATAAGCTTGACGATGTCAAGATCCCCCGAGCCGCGCCACCGGGGCGGCAGACATCGTGCGACGCGTCCGTCAGCCGAAAGCGTGGCGCGTCAGAACCCGCTTGGTTCGGGGCGGCTACACCGCCCTGTGGCCATTCAACCTGTCGGGTGCGGTCACGACATAGGTGTTCGCCTTGGACGCCGGTTTGATTTCACCGGCGGTATACACGGTCATGAGATCTCTGCCATCGCTATCGACGACGCACACATAGGTGTCCGTCTCGGCGTCGTAGTCGAAGCTGTCCCAGGCCAATAGGAACGCCAAGCAGTTGCCGTCGCGATCGGCGACGACGAGCTTGTGCACCCCCGACTTCCGTAGTAGCTCGGCGTCCTGCGCGCGCTGCTGAGGGACCTGGCTGGTGTGGAGCGTGGCGTGTGACATCTGTGTACTCCCTTAGCGAGGATGTCTCCCTGTAGCCTAGGCTCAACTGCTTGGATACTCCGAGCCTTGGCGGAAACGTTTCTCTCCGATCAGGAAGGCGACCAGGGCACTAGGGCCCATCTCAAGGGGCCGTAAGTCGCTTACCCGAGGGGACCGTGTCTCGGGTTTTGGGTCGCACCGCCACCAACACGACCCCGGCGGCGAACAGGGCGGCGGTCGGCCAGGAGAATCGCCCGTTCGGTGCGAAGCCGCCCTGCGCCAACAGATGCAGCCCGGCGGCGGCCAGGACGGTGCCGGTCAGCATGATCGCCTCGGCAAAGCGGTCACCGAGCGGCAGCCCGAACGTGGGCAGCGGAACCGCGAAGACCCGCCGCTGCCACCACAGCAGCATCAGTTCGGCCGCGGTCACCACGCTGAGTATCGTGATCCACTCCAGCCGGACGAGCCACCACGCCACCGAACCCTCGTGCGGTTGCGGGATCAGCCCTGCCGGATAGGCGACGATCGCGACGATGACAACCGGAACCATGTGCCATAGGTAAAGGGCCATCACGTTGGCGTTGGCGGTGGACAACACCCGCTGCACCGAGCGGTGGTGCAGGATCCGGTCCAGTGCCGGCGCCAATGCCATGGCCAGCCCCGCTTGCGTGCACCCGAAGGCCATCATCGCCACCGTCGGCGGCGTCGTGTTCTCGATCGCTTCGCCAGGAACGCCGATCATGCTCACCGGATACGGCCCCACCCGGATCAGCAGCATCAGAGCGACGGCCGAGGCGGCAGCGAGCAGCATCGGCCGGCGGCCGGCCAACAGGCCACCCTGCCAGGCGATCCCGAGCTGGTAGAGCAGGCCCCAGCACAGCAGATAGTTCAGCGTGCCGATATAGGGGACGTGGCCCGCGAGCGAGACGGCGTCGACCAGCACGACTCCCGCGGCCAGTACCAGCGGGACCACGAGGCCCCAACGCCTATGCGCCGCAACGGCAATCGGCGTCAGTGACACGACGAGCACGTACACCGCGAGGAACCACAGGTGCATGGCCACCGCCCAACCCGCGTATTCCATCACGGTGCCGGGCAAATGCCGGGCCCGCAGGACCACCACGATCGCCGAAATCAGTGCGACATAGACCGTGGTCGGTCCGAGCACCCGAGCGAGTCGATGCCGGATCCAGGCCTGGCGCGAGAAGCTCTCGGCGTCGCGGCGGTGAGCCCACGACACGGCCCCGGCATAGCCGGCCACGAAGAAGAACACCGGAACCGCCTGGAAAATCCATGTCAGCCATTGCGTCCATGGCATGTCGAGCAGCGGGTTCTCGCGGCCGAATTGCCCATCGTGGTAAGTCACCGAACCGGCCAGCCAGTGGCCCAGCACGATGAGGACCACGCCCGAGGCGCGGTAGTAGTCGACCGCGAGATTGCGGGCCGGTCGCGCGGTTTCTACGTCGTCCATCGGATCGCGGCGAGATCGATGCGGTGCACTCGCGCAACGGTACCCGCCCCGTCCCGTGAAGTCGCCGGGCGCACAATGACCCCATGAAACAAGCTCGCCTCGCCGACCTGGAAGTCGGCCGCCTGGGCCTGGGCGCGATGGGGATGTCCGTGGCGTACGCAGGCGCAGGCACCGATGATGCCGAGTCGATCCGTACCGTTCAGCGCGCCATCGATCTGGGCGTCACGCTGATCGACACCGCCGAGGTCTACGGCCCGTATGTCAACGAAGAACTGCTCGCCCGCGCGCTGCAGGGCCGGCGGGATCAGGTGGTGTTGGCGACGAAGTTCGGGATGATCTCCCACACGGGGCGCGGCGGGCTGGACAGCAGCCCCGCCAACATTCGCATCGCGGTGGACGGTTCGCTGCAGAGGCTCGGAACCGATCGCATCGATCTCTACTATCAGCACCGCCTCGACCGGGAGACCCCGATCGAAGACACCGTCGGGGCGTTGGCGGAGTTGGTCGCCGCCGGGAAGATTAGGTACATCGGCCTTTCGGAGGTCGGCGTGATGACCATTCGGCGCGCGCACGCGGTTCATCCGGTCACCGCCGTGCAATCCGAATATTCGTTGTGGACACGCGACCAGGAAGACGAGATCTTGCCGCTGCTGCGCGAACTGGGGATCGGGTTCGTCGCCTACTCGCCGTTGGGGCGCGGCTTCCTCACCGGCGCCATTCGCTCCACCGAGGGGTTGCCGGACAGCGACTACCGCAAGACCAATCCGCGTTTCTTCGACGAGAACTTTCAGCACAACTTGAACAGCGCGGACGAATTGCGCAGCATCAGCGCCGATGTCGGGGCCACTCCCGCTCAGGTGGCCCTCGCCTGGCTGTTGGCGAAAGGCCGCGACATCGTGCCGATTCCGGGGACGAAGCGCGTGGCGCGCCTCGAAGAGAACGTCGGTGCGGACGCCGTCGAACTGACCGCCGACCAGCTGTCCCGGCTCGACCGGCTGACCCCGGCCATCGGGGGCCATCACGCCGAGGCGCAGATGAAGTGGATCGACCGTTAGTGGGCGTCGCCAAGAAACTGGTGATCGGGGCGAGCGGCTTCCTGGGCTCGCATGTCACCCGGCAGCTCGTCGCCGCCGGCGCCGACGTGCGAGTGATGTTGCGGCGCACCAGCTCTACCAAGGGAATCGACGATCTCGATGTCGAGCGCTGCTACGGGGATGTCTTCGACGACCGGGCGCTGGCCGCGGCCATGGCCGGGTGTGACGTCGTCTACTACTGCGTCGTCGACGCCCGGATGTGGCTGCGGGACCCGGCGCAGCTGTTCCGCACCAACGTCGAGGGGCTGCGACACGTCCTCGACGCGGCGCTGGGCGCCGACCTCAAGAGGTTCGTCTACACCAGCACCACAGGCACTTTGGCGATCAGTAACGGTAAGCCAGTCACCGAGGACGATCCGCACAACTGGGATCAGGGCGGCCCGTATATCGAGGCGCGGGTGGCCGGGGAAGACCTGCTGCTGTCGTACGCGCGGGACAAGGGATTGCCCGCCGTGGCGATGTGCGTATCCACCACCTATGGGCCCGGCGACTGGGCGCCGACCCCACACGGCTCCTTGCTTGCCCTCGTCGCGACCGGAAGGTTTCCGTTCTATTTCGGCTACTCGGCCGAGGTGGTGGGCATCGAAGACGCCGCAAGGGCAATGCTTCTCGCAGCGGAGCGCGGACGCAACGGCGAGCGCTACATCGTCTCCGACCGCTACATGAGCGTCCGGGAGCTGCATGAGATCGCGGCCACGGCCGTCGGCAGGCGCCCGCCGCGCATCGGTATCCCGATGTCCGTGCTGCGCGCCGGTGCGCGGGTCAACGACGCGGCGGCGGCGCTGCTGGGCCGGGACCTGCCGTTCGCCTACGTCGGAATCCGCATGGCCGAATTGATGTCCCCGCTCGACCACGGCAAGGCCGAACGCGAGCTCGGGTGGACGCCCGGACCCGTCGAGGACTCGATTCGCAAGGCCGCCGTCTTCTTCGCGTCCCTGAAGTGATACGCGGTGGCGACCCGTCCCCGCAAGCGGGGAGATACCCGCAGCGCCCGGCCGGGTAGCTAGTCGACGCCGGCCAGCGCGGCGGTCCCGTATTTCTTTTCGATCAGCGACCACGGGTCGGCGTATGGTCCACGCCCCTCGAGCCGGCGCTGCACCATCAGGACGGTGCGCAGTACCGGGCGCAATACGGGGCTCAGCAGTCGCACGACGGTCCGCAGGCGCCCCTGTGTTTGGGCGATCCACGCCAGGGTGTCGGACCAGTCGTGCTCCTGAAAGTTCAGCAGCGCCTGCGCTTCGGTGGTGTCGTACCAGCCGGTGAAGCTCCAGCCGCGGTCGTCGGTGGGGTCGCCGGGCAGGCTGGCGGACGGGCCCAGGCCACCCAGGCCGACGGCGTCCATGAGTCCGTCCTCGAGGTCGCGCTGGGTGAGCACGTAGGTCTCGTTGCCGCCGATCAGGATCACCTTGCCCGCGATCGCCGACTCACGGTCGACGCCGTTGGCGAAAGCGAGCGCCACATCGCGCGCGTCCACGGCGTGCATGCGGTTGTCGCCGGGCATCGACCGCATCAGCAGCAGCGAGTCGCTGTTGACCGTGGTGTGGGTATCCGGCGAGATGACCCCGCCCAGGCGGAACAGCGCGTACGGCAGGCCACTGTCGCGGATCGCCGCCTCGGCGAGGACCTTGTCCTGACCGTATTGGTCGATGGGGTTCACGGGGGTATCAGGGGTGATCCGCTCCGGCTGGCGGTAGGGGTTGCGCGATCCGTAGACCGCGGCGCTGGACGCCATCAGGAACAGCGGCGGCCGGGGGAGCGCGGCGCAGGCCGCCAAGAGATTCTCGGTGCCACCGACGTTTACCTTGCGGGCCAACGCGGGCTTGCGATACGACAGCGGGGACACGACCGCGGCGAGGTGGACGACCGCGTCGGGCCGATGAGTCGCGGCGAGCCCGCGCACCGCCTCGGCGTCCAGCAGATCGGTGTAGGCCGCAATGAGCGTGCCGGGGTACCCGCCGGCGGCCAGCTCGCGTTCGACGGCGACGGTGTTGTCGTTGCGCAGATCCATTGCGATGACGGTGCGTCCCCGCTCGAGCAGGATCTGAGTGCAACGCTTGCCGACTTGTCCGAACGCGCCGGTGACCAAAACGGTAGAGGCAGTCATGGCTTTGTCATTGTCCCATCAGTCGATTGGCGGCTCTGCCGATCGCGCGTCGGATTCGCTCGGAGACGTAGATCGAGAATACTGGGGTGACGATATCCTCTCGCACGCGAGTTAGCTTGGAGCTCTTGATAAACCACTGACCGTCGACGTTCTCATAGGTCTCGTGGTAGTGGCCGTACCCCACCAAGGTCACGCCTGCTCCGAATCGGACGACGTCTTGCACCGCCCACACCCCGCGGGCGGTGGTCGCCGAAGTGAGCGTGATTTCGGGGGCGTGCACCTGGTGCGCCGTGGCCTGGGCCGGCCGCCCGAGGGCCTTGCGGGTGAACGACACGAACTCGTCCGCGCCCTCGATGACCTTGCCGCCCGCCTCGGCGGTGTCGCTGACGAAGTCATCGGTGAAGACGGTTCGCCACGCCGCCCAGTCCTTGTTGTCGAGGTATCGGCAATAGCGAGCCTTGAGCTGCTTGATCGATTCGATGTCCAGCAGTGTGGCCGCGTCGGCGATCGCGTCGTGCGCGCGCTGTGTCATAGCGGCTCTATTCCTTCGGTGTGCGCCCCTGCGTGACGTTTCACTGGCGAAGTGTAAACCTGTCAGCCCTTGAAGTAGACGACCTGATGCGTGGTCGCCAGCAGCGTGCCCTCCCGCGTCCATACCTGCGCGCTCTGGTCGAAGTAGCCCCGGGAGAAGCGGTTGGCGTGGGCGGTGCACAGGACGAAGTCGTCTCCCAAATGGTCGAGTTGGTGCTGGTCGGCGTGGAAATATGTCGTCAACGAGATGGTCCCCGACGGGATGACGTTGCCGCGGCGCAGGAACACGCGCGGATAGAAGACGTCGCTCAGGGCCGCCAGCGCCGGGTAGTCGACGGGGCGGTGGGCGCCGTCACGCACCCACAGTGTGGTCGTCGAGGATTCGCTCGGTTGCCCGTCCTCCCTGGGAATTTGTCCCTCGACATACCGCATGTCGTAAAGGCTGGTCCATCGAACGATGCCGGGATCGGTGGGCGGAACCTGCTCCGGGTCCGGTGCGCTCGGCGGGCGGCTTTCCGTGTCGCCCCAGCTGTCGCGGCGCAGAGCGAACAACGCGGTCACCGTTGTCTTGACGTCTCCATCCTGGCCGAGTTCGGCGATCCAGTGCTGGTTGCTGCGGTTGGTGCGCGCGGCCCGCAGTGAGATGTCGAAGTCGCCGTCGGCGATGGGGGCGGCGTAGTTGACCGTCAAAGCCAACGGTTCGCCGATGCGCTCGGGGTGCGATTCGATCGCGTGCAGCATCGTCGCGGCGGTGATGCCACCGAAGGGCCCCACCATATTGGCCCATTCCGGATGGGTCCGGCCGCGCCTGGTGTCGGCGTCGATGGTTTGCAGCCGGATGGCGTCGTCGAAGGGGTGCGTCATGAGTCGTCCGCAGACTACCGGCGGGGGACGCGACGCGGCGCCGAGGGCGGGGTCTCGACTGCCTCGGCTCCGCTGCTGTACAGTCGCCCAGCACAAGGTCGACGCTCGAATGAGAGGCCATCCGGTGACTTCCGAGTCGGTCGCAGAATTCCGGAGCCGGGCCAGGGCCTGGCTGGCCGGAAACCTCCCTCGGCTTGATTCCGAAGACGCAATGGCCCTGCAGCGCGACGAGCTGGCTTCGTGGCGCCGCGCGCGTGAATTGCAGAGGAAGCTGTACGACGGCGGATTCGCCGGCATCTGCTTCCCGCGCGAGTGCGGCGGCCTCGGGTTGGGCTACGAATACAAGAAGGCGTTCGACGCCGAGGCCCTGGCCTACGAGACGCCGCTCATGCTCAACGTCCCGTCCTTCGCCATCTGCTGCGCGACGATCCTCGACATGGGCAGCGAGGAACAGAAGCGCACCCACATAGCCGCCGCGCTTCGCGGCGACGAAGTGCTGGTGCAGTTGCTGTCGGAACCCAGCGGGGGATCGGATCTTGCGGGCGTCCTCACCCGTGCCGACCGCAGGGACGGACGATGGATCATCAACGGCGCCAAGACATGGAGCACGTGGGCATTCGCCGCGGACTATGGGCTGTGCCTGGCCCGGACGGACTGGAACGCGCCCAAACACGAAGGGCTGACGATGTTCCTGGTGCCGCTTCGGCATCCCGGCGTCATCATCAACCGCATCAAGCAGGTCAACGGCTCGGTCGAATTCTGCGAGGAGTTCTTCGACGACGTCGACGTCGGTGACGACGCCGTCGTCGGTGAGCCGGGTAAGGGATGGGACGTCGCGTCGCGCCAGCTCTACCACGAACGTCGCAGCATGGGCGACGGGTCGGAGTACACCAGCGGGCCGGGAATCGCCGAGGCCGAGGATGTCTCCGTCGACCTGCTGTCGGTGGTCGAGAAGGCGAAACAAGCCGGCAACGAACGTGTCCGGGAAATGGTCGGGCGAGCTTTGGTGCACAGGGCGGTGCATGGACAACTCAGCGAGCACGTCTTCCACGCCGTGGCCGGCGGTTCGCTGCCGCCCGCCGCGGGATCGATCATCCGGCTCTACATGGCCGAGGTGCACGACGTCGAAGTCGACACCGCGCTGGCCGTCGCCGGACCGGCGGCCGTTATCGACGACGGGACGGGTTTGCTCGACATCGGCACGCGCTACCTGGGCCGCCAGATTGCCAGCATCGGTGGCGGGACCACGGAGATGGCACGCAACGTGATCGGGGAGCGGGTCCTGAATTTCCCGCGCGAGTACGCCGCCGACCGTGGCGTGCCGTTCAACCAGGTGCGGCACGGAAAAGCTTGAAGGAGGCCGGAATTGAGCGACCAGCTTCGTGACATCCGGGAGTTGGCGGGAGACTCCGAGGCATACCGGGACGAGCTGTATCGGCGCTGGACGGGTCTGCTCAGCTACCGCTACATCGGCCGCAAACACTCCTCGATGGACATCGGTGAGGTCGACGACACCGTCACCATTCGCCGTGACATGCGCAACGAGGCCGGTGGAATCATGGTGGCGCCGTTGGCCATCTCGTCCCCCGAAGGATGCCAGACGGACATGGTCGCGGTGCCCAATCCGGTCATCGCGTCGGTGCAGATCATCGACCCGGGCTACGACGTCAGGCGGGTCGAGATCGTGGGTTCGGGCATCGTGCACCAGGGCCGCACCATGGGTTACGGGCGGTGCAAGATCGTCGACGCCGACAATCCGGATCGGGTGATCGCCTTTAACGAGGGGCAGGGAGCGATCATCGGCATTCCGCCGGAAGGCCTGGGCCGGATGGACGTTTCGGGTACGGAATTGGAGATCGAGGACTCGCCGGACCTGCCGCCGCTGTGGCAGGCCTTCGGGGCCAGCAGGCGGGACGATGGCCATTGGGTGCTGCCCGAGCTCAGCACCGAACTCGCTTCGCCGGACGCCGCGCTGCACATCGGCCCGCAGCACGTCGTCCTAGAAACCGCGGCGATCGACCTCGCCGCCGGCGTCGCGGGGACCCGAAAGCTCCAGGTGGTCAGCTGGCACGTCATGTTCATGTCGCGCGGCAAGGTGGGTCCCTTCCGGGTCGAGGGGGTCGCCCACCGCGGCGCCCCCGGCCGCGTCGGCGTGCGCATGCTGCTGCACGACGAGGGGAACGCGGACAAGGCCGTCACCTCCGCTGCGGCGGTCTTCGACGTCCTGGATTCTTGACCGGCCGGTGGGGGACGCCTCGCCTGCCCGGTGCCGCCCATAAACGAACTCGAATATCGGCGTGGCCATCAGGGTCGTGACCACGGCAACCAGAACGAGGATGCTGAAGAGCGTCGGGGTGATGATGCCGGCCTGGAGCCCGATGTTGAGCAGAATGAGTTCGATCAATCCGCGGGCGTTCATCAAGGAACCCAGCGCAACGGCCTCACGAAAAGGGACTTTCCTGAGCCACGCGACCACCGCGCACGAAACGCCCTTGCCAAAGATCGACAGCAGGAGCATTCCCACCGTCACCGCCCACAGTTTCGGGCTGTTCACCAGGCCGATCTGGGTATTCAGCCCCGAGTAGACGAAGAACAGCGGCAGCAACAACGTGGTCACCAACGGCTCGAGCCTGGCGGTGAGTTGGTGGGCGAAGAAGCCGGACGGCATTGCCGCGCCCAGGACGAATGCGCCGAATATCGCGTAGATGCCGATCGCGTCGGTGAACCATGCGCACGTCATGAGCAACACGAGGACGGTGCTGAACGTGGATGTGCTGACCGCGTTGCGGCGCTCGGATCTCGCGCCGAGGGCGGCCAGCGCTTTCCGCCCGACGGTCAGGAGCAGCGCCGTGTAAAGAATGCCACCGGCTATCGCCGTGGCGGCTGTGGTGGGATTGCCTCGATGGATGGCGAGCACGACGGCGAGGATGCACCAGGAGAGCGCATCGTCGATCGCGCCGCAGATCAGGGCGAGCGTACCTAGAGGCGTTCCGGAAAGCCGTTGTTCGAAAATGATTCGGGCCAGCATTGGAAACGCGGTGGTTGCGATCGACGCGCCCAGGAACATCATCGCCAAGGCGAGCGAGACGCCTTTTCCGAACAGCACGCCACTGTTCAGCAG
>NZ_LZJB01000285.1:0-14159 GCF_001666895.1 Mycobacterium sp. E3298 | reverse complement strand
CGCCGACAATCGCGATCACGAAGATGAGGTAGTCGATGTACAACTTGGGCATGGGCGCGAGCGCAAGCGCGACGACACACGCCACGGTAAGCGCGCCGACCAGCAGCGCGCCCCGGCGCGGCGAGTAGAACCCGCGGAGGTACATCGCCAGAAACATCGGGGCGATCAGGCAGACGAACTCGGCGACGATCGCGACGTGGAAGGCCATCACCATGGGTGTGGCGACGATCGCCACGGCCGTCGCCGGTCCGGGTTTGTCGGGCCTGACGGCCAACCACGCCAACGCCGCGGCGCCGAGCACGACCGCCGCGATGCCTCCGGTCGGGTTCCCCGGCTTCAGCCCGGGATGGATTCGGATGAAGGTGCTGAACACAACACCCCAGGTGTAGAGGAACGTGGTGGCGCCCAAATAGATTCGCAGCAGCCGAACCTGATGCCTGCCGTAAAAGCCGCTGCCCGCGTCAGCACGCAACCGCAACCGGTATCGGCCTGCCCAACGGCCGCCTGGGCCTCGGAGGCTTGGACCCATCCGGTCAATCTCCCGGTCATGTGCTGACGCTCGGCCAATTACTGACATCGCCATTTGGCGAGCGCTCGTTTGCGGGTTAACGCTACTAAAGCATGCCGCGACACGCTCAATGAAGCCGCTAGATCTCCGAATCGGCGGGCCGCCGATTAACGGCGTAATTCCCGGGAAATAATCGTAACGGCGAGGCCGCTTGGCAAAAGGCGATTGGGATTGCGGCGTGCCGGTCAGTGTTCACCGTCGCCCATACCGAAGTTGGCTTCACGCGCTACCGGTGCGGCCAACAGACCGGAAGAAGAGCTCGTGCAACGCGGCGATCACGATGATTTCGGTGGCCCCTGTGGCCGTGATTGGCGTCGCCGCGGGTTCGATCTTGACAACGGGTTAGCAGCGATTTGGTCCGGAATCGGCCGTTGCGGGACTTTCCCCAAACCGTGTCAGCAGTGGGACTATGGTGTTGCTGAATTGCTGCGTCGGGAGGTTTCCATGGACGGGACCCCGTTCGGCCGGTACCGATTAATCAATTTGCTCGGCCGGGGCGGCATGGGAGAGGTCTGGCGAGCTTATGACACCGTCACCGACCGGATAGTCGCGCTGAAAGTACTCCCGGCGCATTTTGCTGGGGACAAGACGTTTCAACAGCGATTCCGTCGCGAGGCCCACTCAGCGGCACGGTTGAACAACCCTCACGTGGTGCCAATACACACCTACGGCGAGATCGACGGACGGCTATTCGTCGACATGCGCCTGATCGAAGGGCGGGACCTGGCGACCGTGCTGGCCTCCGGTTCAATGTCTCCGGCACGCGCGGTGCACATCGTCGAGCAGGTGGCACACGCCGTATACGCCGCGCACAAGATTGGATTGGTGCATCGGGACATCAAGCCCTCCAACATCTTGCTCGATGAAAATGACTTTGCGTATCTGATCGATTTCGGGATCGCTCGTGTTCTCGGCGAGACCGGTCTGACTGGTACGGACGCGGTGGTGGGCACGCTGCGCTACATGGCACCCGAGCGCTTCAAAGTCGGTGAGGCCGATGCACGCTCGGACATCTACGCGCTTGCTTGCGTGCTCTACGAATGCTTGACGGGAGGCGCCCCGTTTCCGGGCGACAGCATCGAGCAACAATTGGCAGGGCATCTGTCGGCGCCGCCGCCGCGCCCTTCTGACTCCGGCGCGCCGCCCGCATTCGACGCGGTCATCGCCACCGGCATGGCCAAAGACCCTGCGCAGCGCTACGCCACCCCGGTTGACATGGCACGAGCCGCGCGCGATGCGATCACGGTGCCGCTACGCCGTCCGGACCCGAGCGCGCAGTCACACACCGCCACTGTCCCCACTCGAGTGGCCTCATGGCCGAGTGAGCCAACACGGCAAGGGCGGAAGCCATTGCACCCCGGTCCGCAGCAGGAGATAACCGGGAACCGCAAGCGCGCCAAGCGATCTTGGGTGGTCGCCGCCGCGGTGATTGGAGTGGTCATGGCGTTGGGGGCCGCGAGCCTATACCTTCTGCGCACACATACTTCAACGCACGGATCTCCTACATCAACGGCGGGATCTTCGCAGACGACCGGATCTGCGGCGGCGGCCGCGCCGCCGAGCGGGGGAGGCACGCCCAGTTCGGGGGTCATCGCAGTGCCGAGTGGTCCACCCACGGTCGCCACCTCGGTACGGGTAGGCAATGGCGCGTTTGGAGTCGCGGTCGACTCCGCCGGACACACCGCCTATGTCGCGAACACCGGTTCCAACTCCGTGTCGCTGGTCGATACCGGCAGTCGTACGGTCACAGCCACCATCGCGGTAGGACGCCACCCGGTGGGCGTTGCCGTGGATCCGTCGACCCGGACCGTCTACGTCACCAACTACGACGACTCCTCGGTGTCGGTCATCGACACCACCAACGGCACGGTCATCGCCAAAATCGGTGTCGGGAGCCACCCCGGCGGGGTAGTGGTCGACCCGGATGCCCGGATCGCCTATGTCACTAACGGTGATAGCGCATCGGTGTCGGTGATCGACGTGACAACGCATGCCGTGACCGCGACGGTGCCTACCGGAAAAGGTCCAAGCCGGGTAGCCATCGATCGGACCGCGCACCGCTTGTTTGTCACCACTGCCGATCCCGCGGTGACGGTTGTCGATACCACGAACCGAACTGTCATCGGTACCGTTGCGCTCCGCGTCCACCCGGCCGGCATCGCCATCGACACCGCATCGCACACCGCCTATATCGCCAGCGGCGACGATGCATCGGTGTCCTTCGTCGACACCAACAGCCTGAGCGTCACCGCTAGTGTGCCTGTCGGGCAACGCCCCGCGGGGGTCGCAGTGGACCCCCCGACGAACACCGCGTACGTGGCCAACTACAGCGGCGGGTCCGTGTCCGTGGTCGACACCACCAAACACATCGTCACCGGAATCCTTGCCGTCGGAAACAATCCGCTCGCCATCGCCGTCGACCCAAACACGCACTTCGCCTACGTCACCAGCGACCTTGACCATGGCTCGTTGACAGTGATCGAGCGCTGACGTCGGAGCCATCGCGCACCGGTGGATCTTTACTCGGTGCTCTGGCTTGCCGTCTATGACGGCGTTGTAAGTTCGTTCGGGCGATCGCTGGCGCATTCAAGTGATTCGGTTTGAAGTCACGTCCGGGCGAAAAGGTCAGCCGCAACTCGATCCACCACACGAAGACGCGAAAGGAAGCCTATGAGAACGATCGCAAACCGCCACGCGGCAATCGTCGGCCTGGCCGCCGTCGCGCTGATCCCTGTGGGCTGCAGCAATGGCAAGAGCGTCGACGCGTCGGCGCCGCCTCAGGTCGGGGTGAGCGCCACCTCCACGTCGAAAGCCCCGGCGCCGCCCACCGAGGTGAAGCTGATAGGGGAGCGCGACGTCGAGGTGACTCTGACCGGCCCGATCGCGGTCAAGTACTCGTCGGCAACCGAGGATCAGAAGAAGGCACTCGGCAAGCCGCTGACGGGTGACCGCAACGCGGGGACTCGGGACAGCGGCGTGGTGTTCCAGCAATTCCAGGGCGGCGCGATCACCGCCAGGAACGGCGCGGCGGGCACAACCGCGTACATCATCGTGGGCAAGATCCGGGAGGCCTGGAATGTCCCACGTGGCCCGGACGGCACGCCTGCGGTCACCGGCACTAACGGTTCCGCAGGTCCGCTGGGCTCGCCCACCAGCGACGTGAACGCCTTGGGCGACCTGCAGGTGTCGACCTTCGAGCACGGCAAGATCGAGTACAACCCGACGACCGGCCAGGTCGCGGTGACGGTGAACGACAAGGTCGTCCCGTCCGGGCTCTAGCTCGAATTGCGGGCAGCGCCCTGGCCCGCCATTTGGATGACTCGCATGGTGGAGGTTCCACTGGCCGCAATCGGGGGCCAGGACGTCGTTTGGTGTCGACTTCGAGTCCGCCGACCTTCGGCCCTGGAGTGGCCGACTTATCCCACAATCGCCCGCGCTGCGCGCTCGGCGATGAGCATGACCGGCGCGTTGGTGTTGCCGGAAATGATGGTGGGTATAGCCGAGGCATCGACCACCCGAAGGCCTGCGACGCGATACACACGGCAGTCGGTATCGAGCACCGCGGCGGGCGCCCGTGGCCGACCGTGCGCGTCAAAGGCTCCCATCGCGCAGGTGCCCACCGGGTGGAAAATAGTCGTGCCGAGTTCACCGGCCGCGTTCTGCAGGTCTTCGTCGCTCACCAGCTGCGGGCCGGGAAGCAACTCCTGCGGGCGGTAGCGGGCCAGAGCTGGCGCCGCCATGATCTGCCGGGTCATCCGAAGGCCCCGCACGGCGATTTGACGATCAACGTCGGTCGACAGGTAGTTGCAGAAGATCTTCGGATAGGTCAGGGGATCTGCACTGGCCATCCGCACATGGCCTCGCGAAGTGGGTCGCAGATTGCAGACCGAGGGAGTGATCGCGCCGAAGGGGTGCAGGGGTTCGCCGAACTTCGGCAACGACAAGGGCTGCACATGCCACTCCAGATCGGCACTTCCCAGCGCGGGGTCGCTCTTGGCGAAAGCCCCCAGGGTGGAAGGCGGCATCGTCATGGGCCCCGACCGCAACAGCAGGTATTGAAGCCCCATGCCTGCACGGGTGATCCAGTTCCTGTACAGGGTGTTGACGGTCGGGGCGCCCTGGACCCGGTAGATCGTTCGAAGCTGCAAGTGGTCTTGGAGGTTTTCGCCCACTCCTGGCAGATCGACGGCCACCGGCACTTGATGCTGGGCGAGCAGGCCGGCCGGGCCGAGACCCGAGACCTGCATCAGATGCGGCGAGCCAATCGCTCCGGCGCTCAGGATCACCTCGTTCCGGGCTCGGACGTCGACAATGTGGCCGCCTTTGAGCAACCGCACACCGGCGATGCGGTGCCGGGCCGTGGTCCAGGCGCCCCGGCGCTGATCCTCGAGGACCTGATCGTCCATCAGAAGCCGCAAGGCCTGGGTCTGCGTGTAGACGGTGAGATTCGGCCGGTGGGCGATGGGATGCAAGAAGGCATCGGCCATCGACCAGCGACGGCCGCGCCGTTGGTTGACGTGAAAGTACGCACAGCCGGCGTTGTCGCCCTGGTTGAATTCATCGATCGGGGAGATGCCCACCTGGGCGGCGGCGGCCTGCCAGGCGTCCAGGATCTTCCAGCGCACCCGCGGTAGCTCGACGCGGATCTCACCACCGGCGCCGTGCCAGTCGTCGGCTCCGCCGTAGTAGTTTTCCAGCTTTCTGTAGATTGCCAGTGTCTCGCCGGGACTGTCCGGGCCACCCCAGAGCCAGCGCTCGTCACCGGTGGCCTGTGCCCAGAGCTTGTAGTCACTTGCCTGTCCGCGCATGTGGATCATCGCGTTGATCGACGAGCAACCGCCGATCACGCGGCCGCGTGCGTAGTGAATGCTGCGGCCGGCCAGGCCGGGGTCGGGCTCGGTCGTAAAGCACCAGTCGGTGCGGGGATTGGCGATGGTGTACAGGTAGCCCACCGGCACCTTGATCCAGAACCAGTCGTCTTGGCCGCCGGCCTCTATCAGGAGGACACGGCGATCAGGGTTGGCGCTGAGTCGATTGGCGAGCAGGCAGCCGGCGCTGCCTGCTCCCACGATGATGAAGTCGAATTCGGCCACCGGGTTCATTCCGGTATCGGTCCTCCACGGCGTCGGATACGAGTCCTAGTGTGCGCGATGACCACCACATCCCGTCGAGGAATGATTGGCCGTGACTGATGAGCGAGAACCGTTGACGGCAGGGCAGTACGCGTAGCTTTACTGCGAGCCCTCCAGTCTGGCGCAGCCTGCTGTTGCCGCAAGTTAGCAGGGGGTGTTTGGATACGATTGGCATGTGCGACGGCAGCCGCCGATGCACCGGCCGGATTCTTTTTCAGTGCCGAATCTCGGTGCGCAGTTCACTTGTAAATCCTGCATAGGACAGCTCGCCATTGCCCAGATCAACGTCCTCCAGTGGAGCTACAGCCGCGATTCTGCTCCTTGTCGCTAGCATCCCAACAACGGCCTGCAGCCATCCATCGGTAACGGCTGCCTCGGTGAAGTCAACCACCACGTCAACCGATGCCTCTGCGACACATAGCGACTCATTGACGTTGGCCGGCACAGCTTTCCCGCTGCATGACGTCCAATGCCGCGATATGGGCGGCGCGGTGATCGTCACGGCCAAAACGCAGTCCGGTGAAGGTGTCACCGTCGATGCCGCGGGCGGCAAGCTTGAAACTTTGGACTTCAGCGCCGGTGGTATCGCCTACTTCTGGGAGCCGACATCGACCGGAGGAGCACCGCCACCAACGCTGACGCGAGACGGTGACAATTACACCGTGACTGGCAAGATCAAACAGCTTCACGATTACACCAAACTCAGTGATTTCACGTTTAGAGCAACCTGCCCGCGTTGAGCATCCTCGCCTCGGCGCGTTACCGGCCCCTCCAGCGACGACTTGGGATCGACTGTGCGCCACGGCCGTCCGTCCAGGAGGTCCGGGCGACCGGCTAACCAAATGACAGCAGCCACGATAGCGTGGGCACAATGTCGATTCAGGCGATGACCCAGAAGCACAGGGAGTGGCTTCGCACTTGGTGACGACTGATCAGTTTGGCGGCTAGGGGGACGATGCGAAGAACGAGGGGAATGAGCGCGCCGACAGGCAGCCATGCGCTCGCAATCCTGGCGCTGTCCGCGCTGACAGCCGGGTGCACGGCGACCGTCAGCGGCACAGTGGTAGCGGCCCCGACCATGGGTCATGCTCCTCAACCGTTGCCACCCGGTGCCCTGTCCGGATTGCTGCTCAGCCCGACTGAAATTGGCTCGATCATGGCCGCCCACATGGAGGTGGTCGACACCGGCGACACCATGTACACGAATCAGCCTCTCGCTGATGGATGTTTGGTCTGGGCCGAGGCACAGGATTACTCCTACCAAGGCAGCGGCTGGACGGCTGTGCGCATGCAGAAGCTGAAGGACCGACGCGACAACGCCGATCATGTGGCATACCAGGCGGTGGTGTCGTTCCCGGGAGGATTGGCCGCCCATGACTTCTACGCCAGCCAGGTCACGGGCTGGGCGAACTGCGATGACCGGCGCGTCGATCTCCACGACCCGGGAGACCCCACGGCGCACTACTGGACGCTGAGTAAGGCCCGCGCCGAGGACGGCGTCTTGACGATAACGAGGGTCCAAGAAGACGGTGGAGGAGTTTGGGCGTGCCAACGCGCGTTGACGGCTTCCAACAACGTGGTGATCGATGTAAGCGCATGCGCCGACAATGTCGGCGACCGGGGTGCGCAGATCGCAGAGCATATCGCGAAGAAGATTTCCTAAGCTTCGACAACCGAGCGGTCGGAGAGCGTCGACAAACGTCTGGAAACTTGTCGACGCCTCGATCCCACTAACCGCGAAATGAGCTGATACAGGAGAGGATAACGAATCCCAGGCGTAACTTGACATAATGTCGCTTATCGGCACAACGGGTATAGCCCGGTCGCGGACGAGAGCCGCCTTCGCGGGCCCCGACCTGCAATTACCCGGTCGAGCCGGCTATCGCGCCAACCGCCGGTACCCTCGGCCGCGTCATCGAGTGTGCGTTCAGGGCATCGAGTGTGCGCCCACGGCGGCGACACGCCGATCGGCGCCACCATAGGCGCACACCCAAATGAGCGCTGGGATGCGGCAGTTAAGTGGCAATTAAGTGGCCGGCACCCCCGATCCGGCTTTCCGCCTACCCAGCCCCAAAACGTCACCGTGACGAAAGTCTATGCGGCTCAGCGGTATTGCGTCACTTACCGGCACGAAGCCTGCGAAGCGGTTTTCAGAAATGGGCCGCCTTCGCGAGATCTGGCCCACGAACCGCTCACCGGTGAGACGTCGACAGCCGGCGGCGCACCCCGCGGCATCGAGTGTGCGGTCAGGGCTTCGAGCGTGCGCTCACGGCGGCGACACGCCGACAAGCGCCGCCATGGGTGCACGCTCGATGGCACGAACATTCGGCGACCGGCTTCGCACGCCAACAAGCGACGCCCGCCGATCTCCGCTTCCCCGCCAAGGACCTGACCAATGCGTCACCGTGACGAATTACCCCGTCCCACCCCAGAGCCCTGGCCGGGAGGTCAGTTCGAATTGTGTCGCCAGCGCCTGGGGGCCGCGCTGCGATGCGTGTCGGTCGACCAGAGATGGCCGCAATCCGAGCACTGCAGATGCACCAGCGTGCCCCTGTTACTCAGGAGGTACTGCCAGTGCGTATCGCAGTTGCGGGTGCTTCGACAATCGCCACATCTGGCGCGGTGATCGCAGCGCGGACACGGCAACCATGCACGCCGGCCACGGTCGGCCGTCGGATCAATCGGTAGCACGAGCAGTCGTCCGTTCAGGCAACACGCCGGCGCGGACCAACTCGTCGTAGACCCGCTGCTGCTCCTCATCGAGATTCGAGTACAGCATTTCGTATGCCTTTTCTTCCTCTTCAAGCACGGCGACAGGGTCCCAGTCGTCACCCGTCGCCTCGAGCATCGCGCTGCGTCTACGCGCCTCGTCGAGGGTCAGGTCGTAGCCAAAGTCGAGGTCGGCCATCGCGCTCCCAGCCATTAGGTATGCAAACGAATGGTAAGGATGGCCTAATTAGTGGCCCGCGGGCTATGAACTGGGTCACTATTGTCACTTGACGTTGGTCACACCCGGCCCCCGTCACTGTGGCACCGAGAACCCGACGAGCCACGCCGTGACGACGCGGCCGTCGGGCGGCTACCTGCCCGGAAGCGGGCCCCGGACCCTATCCCCCGTCCCCCAGGTCCGTCGCCGGCAATACGTCACTGTGACGAATATTGCTGCAGCGCAGGGTTATTCACGACTTAACCGCCGCGCGCAGGCCACGATCTCGAACGAATTCAGCCGAATCGTTTCTCACGCACTCAGGCGCCGATAGCGGTCGAGCCGCCGCAGGGCCTGCGCCGACGCCCGCCCCGGGGCCGGCTGCAGCGCGCTGTCGACCCGCGCACGGACAGCATCGACGTCGAGATCCATTCCGATCGCCACAAGACGATTGGCCACGGCCCCCCGCGGCGCAGGCCCGATGTGGATTGCGCTACCTACCAGATTGACGACATAGCCATGAACGGTCGCGCGGTGGCGCACTGCCACGATCCCTTTCAGCCTGAACACCCGCGGCGGCGGATCTTCGAGAAGGTCGAACAGGGCATTGGGGTCGACGCATCCGGAGCTGCGGACGGCGACGGCGTCGGCATGGACGTGGTCATGGTCATGCTCGGGCGCCAGATCCAGGAACGAGAGCTGCCCAACCCGGCCGGACGTGGCGGACGCGTCGAAGAGTAGCTCCGGGGCTATCCGGCCACCCGTCGTCGCCACGACATGTATGCGCGGGTTACGTTGCGCGGCACGGTGTGTGACGCGTTGCACCATGGCCGCCCGCTCGCCCTCGGGCACCTGGTCGATCTTGTTGACGACGATCAGCGACGCCGCACCGTAGCGCACCGGCGGCAGGGCGCCGCAGTCGACGGTGTCGAAGTGGTTCACTGCGTCGACGACGTCGACAAGCCCGCCCGGGCGAATCCCGCGGATCTCACTGAAGCCGATGATCCGCGCGATAGCCACTGGGTCGGCCAGACCGCTGGCCTCGACGACGATGGCATCGAGGCGCCGAGCCGGGTTGGCGAGCTTGATGAGTGCGTCGTCGAGCCCACCGCCGTCGGGCAGGCAACAGATGCATCCTCCGGCGATCGACGCTGGCTCGTCGACCTGGCCGGCGACCAAGGCGGCGTCGATGTTGATGTCGCCGAAGTCGTTGACCACCACACCTATTCGCGTGCGAGGATGGCGTAACAGGTGGTTGAGCAACGTCGTCTTGCCGGCCCCGAGATGACCAGTGAGGGCGATGACGGGTACCGCAGCCACGCCTCACCCTCCACTTCGACGTCCGGACATCCGATGCTAACCGGCGCAGCTTGATCGGTGTGCTCGCCGCCGGGTCGGAGTCCAGCGTTGCCGACAATGCTCAGCAAGGAGCCGCGGCTACTGCCGCGACCGGGGCGGCGAGACTGACATCGACTCCTAGCCCATCGGCCGGTCAGCCGCCGGGCGCCGACCAGTGCACCACCTTCATGGCGGTCATCTCGTCGAGTAGTTCGGGCCCGAAGCCGAAGCCCGCGCCGCTGGCACGGCGGGGTTCGGAGGCGCCGCCCGGCGCACCGCCGAAGACGTCGTTGATCTTGACGGTCCCCACGGGAAGCTTACGCCACGCGTCCTGGGCGTGCGCCATGCCGCCGGTGAGCACGGTGGCGGCCAAGCCGTATCGGTCGTCGGCGGCTTCGGCCAGTGCCGTGGCGAAGTCGGGCACCGCCCGTACCGGCGCGATGGGACCGAACGTTTCCTCGCGCATGATGAGCATGTCGGGCGTGCAGTCGGTCAACACCGTCGGCGGGTAGAACGAACCCGGCCCGGGTCGCGGCTCGCCGCCGACCAGAACGTGGGCCCCGGCGCGGGTGGCCTCCTCGACATGCGTGTGCACGTGCTCGCGATGGCGCTCGTCGACCAGCGGTCCGATGCGGTCGGCCCACGCGATCGCCTCGTCGATCAACGCGTTGAGGAATGCGTCGGCGATCGATTGCACGACATAGACCCGCTCCACCGAGACGCAGATCTGTCCGGCATTCGCGAAGGCACCGAGCGCCGCCTGCCCCGCCGCCCACGCCGGATCCACGTCGGCGTCGACGATCAACGGATCGTTTCCGCCGTTCTCCAGCAGGGCCTTCGCGCCCCGCTCGGCGCAGGCCCGCGCGATCTCTCGGCCCGTCGCACTGCTGCCGACGTGCGCGACGACATCGACCAGCTCCGCGGCCGCCAACCGTTCCCCGACGGTGCCGTCACCGTCCACGATTTCGAGGACACCGTCGGGCAACCGCGCCGCCAGCAGCTCGGCGAAGCGCCGGCCCGTCTGCGGGCAGCGCTCGCTGGGCTTGTGCACCACAGTGTTCCCGGTAACCAGGGCCGCTCCGAGCAGTCCGGCCGCCACCGCCACGGGATCGTTCCACGGCGTGATCACCGCAACGACGCCGCGCGGCTGGGGCACCATCAAATCGGTTGCGGACCAGCCGCCCTGCAGGGCGCTGCCGCGGTGCAACGGTCCGAGTTGGGCGTACTGAAGGAGCGTGTCGATGCCCGCGTTCACGCCGCCACGCGCGTCGCCGCTCAGCTTGCCGGTCTCTCGCTCGTTCAGTTCGGCGAGTTCGTCAGCCGCGGCCCGTAGGTCGCCCGCTGCGGCCGCCACGGCGGCGGCGCGTTCGGCCGGCGACGTGCGGGCCCAGTCGCCGGCGGCGGCCGCCGCACGCCTGACCGCTTCATCACAGTCGGCCGGCTCGGTGATCGGCACCTGGGTGACGGTGTCACCGGTGCGCGGATCCAGGACGCTGATGATCTTGGTAAGGGTCGAAGCCACGACAGCGGATACCCTGCCCCAGGCTCGACCAATCAGCGACCGGCAAGAATCCCTGGTCAGCGCGGTGAAGAACGCCTCGGGACGCCATGCCGATCCGGTATGGTCGGCGTGTCCGCGAGCGGAAGAAACAGAGGGCTTCGATGGCAAAACGGTTCCCCGGCAACGCCTTTACCTCATCGCAGGCGGTGGATCCGGGTCTGCGCAAGGTTGCCCGGTTCCTTCCGCGTGGGTATGCGCTCCAGCGCGGGCTCAAAGTCCAGCGGACGATCATGAACTTTTTCGGAACGGCCGGCCGGTTGCGGGACGTGCCGGAAGCGACGGTCGACGAGCACGTCACGGTTCGTCTGCATCGTCCGGTCGATCTTCCCGGCCGCGCCCCGGCCATGTTGTGGGTCCACGGCGGCGGGACCATCATGGGTCGCGCCGCCCAGGACGACAAGTTCCTGCGCAAGCTGTCGAACCGCACCGGTGTCGCGATCGCGGCGGTGGAACATCGCGTGGCACCCGAACATCCGTACCCGATCCCGGTCGAGGACTGCTACGCGGCGCTGCGGTGGCTCGCACGCCAACCATGGGTGGACCCCGATCGGCTCGCCGTCGGCGGGGCCAGCGCCGGCGGGCTCTTCGCGGCCGCGGTGGCGCAACGGGCTCACGACCGCGGTGACGTCAAACTCGCCTTCCAGATGCTGGTGTATCCCATGCTCGACGATCGGACCGGCGCCGAACGCAGCGGTCAGAGGCGCATCATGTGGACCGAGACCGACAACCAACTGGCGTGGCGCTGGTATCTCGGCGGCGCCGACGCCAAAGAGGCCGCCCCGTCGCGGCGGGACGATCTCTCCGGACTGCCGCCGGCGTGGATCGGGGTCGGAACGTTGGACCTCTTCTACGAGGAGTGCCGGCAGTACGCGCGGCGCCTGCGGGAGGCGGGCGTCCCCGTGCACGAGGAGATCGCTCCCGGCGCGTTTCACGCCTTCGACCAGATTGTGGATAACGCGCCCGTGTCGGTGAAATTCTTCGCGAGCCAGTGCGATCACCTTCGCGACGCGCTCGCCCCATCCGCGGCATAAACCGCGCGCGCAGCGGCCGACCCGCTTGTGCGCGAACACTTTCCGCCCAGCGCAGCGCAGGCGAACGGGATGCCGGCAGACGCCTGGACGGCGAATGCCGTCACTTTTTGACTGCAAAGTGTGCAGAATGTGCAACTATGGACGCCGTGGTCGTCAATCAGATGGGTCTACGCGAGCGCCGTCGCCGCCAAACGAGCGCGGACATCCGCGACGCCGCGGTGCGCCTCACGGTGGAACGCGGCTACGACAAGGTCACCATCGACGAGATCTGCGCCGAAGCCGGCATCTCGACGCGCACCTTCTTCAACTACTTCCCCAACAAAGAATCGGCGATCGCCTACGGGCCGTCCGACATACCCCCCGAACTGGTAGCGGATTTCGTCGCCGCCGGCCCTGCCCCGTACTCGGAGGTGCTGGCGGAGCTGATCACGCTGGCCGCCCACCATCTTCGCGACGTGCCCCCACGCCGCGAACACGCAGCACACATGCTCGAACTCGCCAAAACCTCGCCGGCGGTGCTGGCCGCGTTCCTCGCCGACCTGGAACGGTTTCAAACTCACCTGACCGACATCGTCGCCCGCCGCCAGGGCATGCAACCCGACGACGAAATCGTCGCGCTGATCGCCGCGCTGGCGCTGACGGCGGTGCGCTCCGGCATCGAGCGGTGGTCGAGGGGCGAGGGCGACGCCGACGACACGCCGATGCCCCATGTCGAGCGAGCGGCCGCGCTGGTCAACAGCATCTTCACGAAGTGACCTGAAACACCGACCGCAATCGTTGCATGGTGTGCAACAAATGCACAGTATGTACTATGCTCTGTTCTGCGGTACTCGGGAACGCCTCCGCGTCGCACGGCGCGTGTCGCACTGGGGGCGACGACCGGCGTTCTCGTGAGACCGCTACCTCTGACCATCGAACCTGTACGGACCGAGGCGACCGCCGAAACCGTTGCGGCGCACCGTAAGCCGTCGCGCATGACTGACCACGTCACGATCGGATGACGAGGAAGGGAATTCCCTAGGTGCAGATCTCGAAGGTTATGCGCAACACATGGTTGCCGCTGCTGATCGTCGCGGTCCTGGTCATCGGTGGCTTCGCGGTGGCGCGGGTCAAGTCGTTCTTCGGAGCCCACGACACGGGCATCATGACGAGCCCACGGCTGGACGATTCCAAGCCGTTCAAGCCGAAGGTCGTCAAGTACGAGGTCTTCGGCACGGCCAGCACGGCCAACGTGAACTATTTGGATTTGTCTGCCGACCCGAAGCGGGTCGACGGTGCGCCCTTGCCGTGGACGCTGGTGCTCAGCACGACTGCCCCATCGGTCTTCCCGAACCTCTCGGCCCAAAGCGACGGCAATTCGTTGGGCTGTCGCATCACCATCGACGACGAAGTCAAGGCCGAGAACCAAACCAACGGCGTGCACGCCCTGACCTTCTGCTTGGTGAAATCCGCATGAGCGCACACTTCGATGACGCCCGCACCGACACCATTCCCGTGGCCGACGAACCGGTACGGGAAAGAATCCCGCGGATCATCCGAACCTTCGCGGTTCCCATCATCATCGGCTGGATCGCGCTCATCGCGGTGCTCAATGTCGTCGTTC
>NZ_LZJB01000284.1:0-3514 GCF_001666895.1 Mycobacterium sp. E3298 | reverse complement strand
ACGACGACGCCGTCGCCGAGGCACTCAAGGCGCTGCACCGTCGTTGTGCCGATGTGAGGTACCTGGGATCTTGGCCGGCCAACCCCCCGCCGGAGGCACCCGCCGCGCCGCCCGCCGGGGGCTAGCCGAGTGCCCGTGCGGATGGATCCGCAACGGTTCGAGGAAATGGTCGCCGACGCGCTCGACCTGATCCCGCCCGAGCTGGCGGCGGCAATGGACAACATCGTCGTGCTGGTCGAGGACCGCCACCCCGACGACGGCGAACTCCTCGGGTTGTACGAAGGGGTCGCGCTGACCGAGCGTGACTCCGACTACGCCGGATCCCTGCCCGACGCCATCACGATTTACCGCGAGGCGCTGCTGGACGTCTGCGAATCCGACGACGACGTCGTCCAGGAGGTCGCGATCACGGTGATCCACGAGATCGCCCACCACTTCGGCATCGACGACGAGCGGCTGGAGGAATTGGGCTGGGCCTGACGAACGTCGGCCCGTTCTATGGGCGCGGCATCCCGGATTTGTCCGCCGCCGGTGCTATGAACGGGTTATGAGTGCTGACTGCCGCGACTGCCGGGCAGGCTTGGATCACTGTCACGGCACCATCATTCGCCATTCACTGCGCCGCTCCGAATGCACGGAGCCGGATTGCTTCAGCCCCGAGCTGTTGCCGCACGCGTTCGTCGTCGACTGCGATGCCATCGGCTGCGGATGCTCCGAGGCCGTCGCGCTGGCTGTCTGACCGGCCCTCAGCCCATCGGGTCGGTGCTCGAGTGCACCGCGTCGGCGACGGGGGTCGCATCCGCCTCGGGGTAGAACGGTGGCGTCAGGGTCCCCCAGCGCACGCAGCTCCACCGGCCGTCGGTGATGGGTGCCAAGACCACCGATTCGGCGTTGTCGAGGTGGTGGTCCAGCGCGAAGCCGGCGTCCACGCCGGCCAGCACGGCCGCCGCCAGCCGGATCGCCGCGCCATGGCTGACGACGACGATGTCGCCGGCCCAGTCGCGGTCGTCGAGGTAGCGCAGGCGCAGTTCGGTGAGCACCGGCACGTAGCGGTCCAACACGTCGTTGCCGGTTTCCCCGCCGGGCAGCGGGATGTCGAGGTCGCCGTGATGCCACCGCTCGTAGATCGCGTTGAATTCGGCGACGGCATCGTCGTCGCTGCGGTTTTCCAGGCCACCCACCTGGACCTCGTGCACGCCGGGCACCTCGATGGGCGCCATCTCGAGTTCGCCGCCGATCACCCCCGCGGTCTGCGACGCGCGGATCGCAACCGAGTGGGCCAGCAACGCCGGCCGGTGCGCACCTCGCGCGAAGGCACGGGCCTGGTCGCGGCCCAGCGGCGTCAGCTCCGCCCCGGGCGGCCGGGTGTCCAGCCTGCGTTCGACGTTGCTGTAGGACTGGCCGTGTCGCAGTAGCACCAGCCGCCCGGTCATAGCTCCATTCCCCCGGCCGCGGTTTCGGGTTTTCCTTCGCGTAGCCGCGCCAGCCAGCGCGCCGCCTCGTCGGCCGGCGGCGGCAGCACCCCGGCGGGCGAGCCGGTCGGCCAAGATCCCAGGTACCTCACATCGGCACAACGACGGTGCAGCGCCTTGAGTGCCTCGGCGACGGCGTCGTCGTCGATGTGGCCCACACAGTCGGCGAAGAACATGTAGGTGCCCAGCGAGGTCCGGGTCGGCCGCGATTCGATTCGGGTCAGGTCGATGCCGCGGATCCCGAATTCGGTCAGCGCGCCGAGCAGCGCACCCGGCGCGTTGTCGATGCGCAGCACCACCGCGGTGCGGTCGGCACCGGTGCGGGCCGGCGGCGGCCCGGGCAGGCCCACCAGAAGGAAGCGCGTGCGGGCGTTGGGTTCGTCGACCACGCCCTCGGCCAATGCGGCCAGCCCCCAGTGGGCGGCGGCCAGCGGCGAGGTCACCCCGGCGTCGGCCTGGCCTTCGGCCACCTGCCGCGCCGCGTCGGCGTTGGAGTAGGCGGGCCGCAACTCGGCCTCGGGCAGGTGGGTGGCGACCCAGTGCCGCACCTGCGCGGCGGCCACGGAGAACGCCGCCAGGGTGCGCACATCGGCGGCGGTGCGTCCCGGTTGGATGACGATAGTGAAGGCGACGTCCAGGGTGGTTTCGGCGAACACCTGCAGGGGCGAGCCGATGGCCAGGCTGTCGAGGGTGGGCGTCACGGACCCGTCGATCGAGTTCTCGATCGGGACGCAGGCGTACTCCGCCCCGCCGTCGCGGACGGTGTCCAGCGCCGCGGCGGTGCTGTCGATGGGCAGTCGCCGGACCTCGCCGGGGCGGTCGGGAATCAGACCGGCCGCCGTGATCTGCAACAGCGCCGCCTCGGTGAAGGTCCCTTCCGGACCGAGATAAGCGATGCGGACCACGCCACAACCCTAGCGGCGCGGGCCGCCAAACCGCCCTTGCGGCGCCCTGCGTTCTAAGTTAACTTAGGCTTACCTAATTTAAGGAGAATGGTGTTACCGCTGACCGCCTGCCCCGCCCCGACGACCGCCGAACGAATCCGCAGCGCGTGCGTCCGCGCCGGCGGCGCGCTGCTGGCCCTCGAGACCGTGCCGGCGCGCCAGGATCCGGTCGTGACGCCGGTCCATCACCTGCTGCCCGACGGGTCCTTCGCGCTGGCCCTGCCCGGAACGAACGACGGCGTCGCCGGGGCCCAGGCCCTGCTGGAGTTGACGGATTACGCGCCGCTGCCGCTGCGCGAACCGGTGCGATCGCTGGTTTGGGTGCGCGGACGCCTCCGGGAATTTCACCGGGCCGAGGTCGCGGAGACGGTCGACCTGATCGCCGCAGAGTGGCCGCACCCCGCCTTGCTTCAGGTGGACACCCCGCGATGTGCGCCGTCGGACGGGCAGGAGTCGCGGTACACGCTGTTCCGCCTGGAGGTTGCGTCCGTCGTCGTCACCGACGCCACCGGCGCCGAGCCCGTCAGTGTGGAAGATCTCCTCGCGGCGAGTCCCGACCCGTTCTGCGAGGTCGAATCGAACCTGCTGTGGCATCTGGACACCGCCCACTCCGATGTGGTCGCGCGGCTGGTGTCCCGGCTGCCCGCGCCCTTGCGCCGCGGGCAGGTGCGGCCGCTCGGGCTCGATCGCTACGGCGTGCGGTTCCGCGTCGAAGGCCCGGACCGCGACCACGATGTCCGCCTGCCGTTCCACAAGCCGGTGGACGACATGACCGGGTTGAGCCAGGCGATCCGGGTGCTGATGGGCTGCCCCTTCATCAACGGCCTGCGCGCCCGCTCGTAGTCGAACCGCGGGAGGCACCGGCCGGTACGTTAACCGGGTGAACGGCGATCGACCCCCGCACCGGCCGCGTCCCCTCGGACCGTCCGGGTCGCCGGGGCGAAAACCGCCCGAGCCGCGCACCGAGCCGTCACAGGTGATTCGGCGCGGGGCGCCCCCGCCGCGACCGGCCGAACGGACCGCGCCGCTGGGGCGAGCGGCGGCGCCCGACACACGGTGGGGCTCACACAACGCCGCGCCTGCGAGCCGACCGCCCGC
>NZ_LZJB01000283.1:0-1011 GCF_001666895.1 Mycobacterium sp. E3298 | reverse complement strand
GGTGCTGGCCGTCGAGGTCGTCGACCCCCGCGACGTCGAGCTGCCCGACATCGGTGACGTCGTGCTGCAGGACGCCGAATCCGGGGTCACCCGCGAGTTCACCATCGATCCCCAGCTGCGCGACGATTTTGCCAGGGCTGCCGCCGCGCACCGCGCCGAGGTGGCGCGCACCGTGCGCAGCTGCGGGGCGCCGATACTGACCCTGCGCACCGACCGCGATTGGATCGCCGACATCGTCCGCTTCGTCGAGTCCCGCCGGCGCGGGGCGATGGCGGGACGGCAGTGACGGGCACTTTGACCGAGGCGCACAGACACACCAAGACGGTTTTATGACACTGCCATTGCTCGGGCCGATATCGCTGTCCGGCTTCGCACACTCCTGGTTCTTCCTGTTCCTGTTGGTCGTGTTCGGGCTGGCCGCGATGTACATCCTCATGCAGCTGGCGCGGCAGCGAAGGATGCTGCGCTTCGCCAACATGGAGCTGCTGGAAAGCGTTGCGCCCCAACGCCCTTCGCGCTGGCGGCACGTGCCGGCGATCCTGCTGGTGGCGTCGCTGGTGCTGTTCACCATCGCGATGGCGGGGCCGACCAACGACGTCCGCATTCCCCGCAACCGGGCGGTGGTGATGCTGGTGATCGACGTGTCGCAGTCGATGCGCGCCACCGATGTGCAGCCCAACCGGATGGCGGCCGCGCAGGAGGCGGCCAAGCAGTTCGCCGACGAGCTGACCCCGGGCATCAACCTGGGGCTGATCGAGTACGCGGGCACGGCCACCGTGCTGGTGTCGCCGACGACCAACCGCGACGCGACGAAGAACGCGCTGGACAAGTTGCAGTTCGCCGACCGCACCGCCACCGGGGAGGGCATCTTCACCGCGTTGCAGGCGATCGCGACGGTCGGCGCGGTGATCGGCGGCGGCGACAAGCCGCCACCGGCGCGCATCGACTGCGACACGTCGATCACCAGCATCACCACCGCCCGGTTGCGGGGAATGCGGACGTCGTTGGTCG
>NZ_LZJB01000282.1:0-1445 GCF_001666895.1 Mycobacterium sp. E3298 | reverse complement strand
CCCACCACACGCCCCGCACCAATTCACCGGCGCACCCGCCTGGAACCAACCCCCACCCAAACGACGCAACCCCTGGCCCATCATCGCCGGCGTCGCCGCACTGGTCGTCGTCCTCGTCGTCCCCGCGGTCGGCATCGCGATGGTGATGGGCGGCGACGACAGCAACTCGCAGGCCAACCGGACCTCGACCTCGACGACCACGACGACCAGCAGAACGGTCACCACGACCACGACGAGCAGGGCCCCGAACCCGCAGAGCAAGCTGATGAGCGTGCTGCCCGCCGGATATCCCAGTGGCGCTTGCACCCCTGCCACCCCGAAGGCCAACAGCATTTGGGTGAACGCGTTGGCCATGGTCGACTGCGACCAGAACACCAACCAGGGCGGCCCTTCCCGCGCCGTCTACGGGTTGTTCGCCAATGCCGATCTGCTCAAGAAGGCGTTCGACGACGACGTCGCCGCCGTACAGTTGCTCAACTGTCCGGGGGCCGGTCCGTCACCGGACGGCTGGCACCACGACAGCACCCCGACGGTGACCGCCGGCTCGATCGCGTGCGGCACCTACAAGAACCACCCGAACGTCATCTGGACCAACGACGCCAAACTCCTGCTCTGTGACGCCTACGGTGATCCTCCCGCCCTCGAAGACCTGCATACGTGGTGGACGAACTACGGCGGCTGACTTGATGTGCTGTGGTGGTTGGGTGACAAGGATCAGCGATGAGTGATGAGCAGGCCTCGCGGGTGGGCACGGATTTCGGGCCCTATCACCTAAAGCGGCTGTTGGGCCGGGGTGGGATGGGCGAGGTCTATGAGGCCGAGCACACCGTCAAAGAGTGGACGGTCGCGGTCAAGCTGCTCTCGGAGACCTTCAGCAAGGACCCGGTGTTTCGGGAGCGGATGAAGCGCGAAGCCCGCACCGCCGGTCGTTTGCAGGAACCGCACGTGGTGCCCATCCATGACTACGGCGAAATCGACGGGCAGATGTTTTTGGAGATGCGCCTGGTCGAGGGCACCGACTTGGACAGCGTGCTCAAACGCTTCGGCCCGCTGGCCCCACCGCGCGCGGTGGCCATCATCACCCAGATCGCCTCGGCGTTGGATGCCGCCCATGCCGCCGGGGTGATGCACCGCGACGTCAAACCGCAAAACATTCTGGTCACCCGCGATGATTTCGCCTATCTGGTGGACTTCGGCATCGCCAGCGCGACCACCGATGAAAAGCTCACCCAGTTGGGCACCGCGGTCGGGACGTGGAAATACATGGCCCCGGAACGCTTTTCCAACGCCGAAGTCACCTACCGCGCCGACATCTACGCCCTGGCCTGCGTGCTCTACGAATGCCTCACCGGCTCACCGCCGTATCGGGCCGACAGCGTCAGTGTCCTCGTCACCGCGCACATGATGGATCCGATTCCTCAGCCGACCGCGTTGCGGCCCGGGAT